>DATMMJ010000197.1:0-2011 GCA_035569795.1 Puia sp.
TTTATAATGAGTTCGGTCGCTTTGATGTACGCATCACGCTGCCAAAAAATTATGTTGTTGCTGCTACCGGCGAATTGCAAAATGAAGATGAAACCGAATGGATGGTGCACACGGAACCAGGGACAAGAGCAAAAATAGAAAATCTAAATCGCCCCAATCAAAGCAGAAATCTCAAACAACTACAAACAAGTCTCACTCCCTTATCAGACAAACAAACCAAGACACTTCAATACACCCAAGTCAATGCTGATGATTTTGTGTGGTTTGCTGATAAAAATTTTATAGTAGTACATGATACCATAAAATTAGAGTCAGGAAAACAGATCGATGTATATTTATTTCATCTGCCTGAGGGAAACACTTCACCAAACAGAATCATTCAATACATTAAGCACGCAGTTCAGTTTCGCTCCTCGTTAATCGGAGCATATCCATATAATGTGGTGAGTGCGGTAGAAGAAAAATCAGCAATTGGCGGCGGGATGCAGTATCCAACCGTAACATGCATACCTCCTCAAACTACTCAAATAAGATTGGAGGCAACTATTGAGCATGCAGTCGGGTATAACTGGTTTTATAGCGCACTAGGAAGTAATGCTAGGCAGGACCCCTGGATGGAGGAAGGCATGAACAGCTTCTATGATGATAAGTTCAGTCAGCAACAATCTGGAACGCCAGCCGAATTAACTATTAGCAAACAAAATTGGCTGCAAAAAAGAGTGCCTGATGACATGGCAAATACCTTCGTTCAAACAATGGTTGGAATAAAAAAAGATCAACCTATTCAAACCAGTGCAGAAGGCTTTTCCAATTTTAATTATTGTCTAATCGCTTACAAAAAGGCAAGTAACTGGATGAAGCTATTAGAAAATTATCTTGGAGCAGATACCTTTGCGGATTGCA
Source organism: Puia sp. (assembly GCA_035569795.1). Lineage (GTDB taxonomy): Bacteria > Bacteroidota > Bacteroidia > Chitinophagales > Chitinophagaceae > Puia. The sequence continues at coordinate 904 of DATMMJ010000197.1, forward strand.
TGAAACAGTATTATAAACGCTGGCAATTCAAACACCCTTATCCGGAGGATTTTAGAAAAGTGATTGAAGAGGTGAGCGGGAGAAATGTAGACTCCCTTTTTGCGTTGCTTGATAAAAAAGGGATGCTTGAAAACAAAGAAATTAACAAAAAGACACGGCTTGCTTTTTTATTCAATCTAAAGGAAACTGATAAATACCATTATGTTTCAATCCTTCCAGCCATAGGATATAATATGTATGACAAGGGCATGATCGGTGCAGTGATCCACAATTACAATCTGCCGCCTAACAATTTTCAGTTTGTCCTTGCTCCGCTGTACGCAACTAACAGCAGGCAGTTCAACGGCATTGGAAAAATCAGTTACTCATGGTATCCTGATAACAAGTTCCAGAAAATTGAAATTGGTTTAAATGGGGCAAGGTTTTCTACAAACCAAAGCCTTGATACGAATGGTAATAAAGTATTTGAGAATTTTTATAAAATTGCCCCCTCATTAAAGTTTAATTTTAGGGAAGCTGTTTTGAGCCCAATCGAAAGCTCAATTGAATTTCGCACATATCTGATTGGTGGAAGAACATTCAACCAGTTTGGCGTAATCGCAGGTGGTGATAGTACTGTAAGCTATCCAATTTCGTATACAAACTCTATTCATTATTTAAATCAAATAACGTTCAATACATATAATTACAGGGTTCTATACCCCTACGATTATCAAATCCAGCTACTTCAGGGCGCAGGTTTCTATCGAATTAATCTGACAGGAAATTACTTTTTCAACTACGCTAAAGGAGGGGGTTTTAATGTACGATTATTTTCAGCCAAGTTTGGCTATATAGGGGGTAAAAGCTATGATGTTTATCAATTTGAGCCAAAACTATTGGCAGGCAATGGTGGAGACGACTTTACTTATAGCAACTATTTTCTTGGCAGAAGCGCTTCTGCAAGCAATCCACCTAAACCTGTTTCAAATGATGGGCTCGCTGCGCAACAAATTATGATTAACAACGGCGGGTTGAAATTTCGCCTGGACTTGTTTTCTTTTTTACAAGGTAGCTCAGATAACTGGGTGGCTGCAGTAAACATAAACACTTCATTACCTGAAAGCAT
>DATMMJ010000198.1:0-3949 GCA_035569795.1 Puia sp.
TAACGGCATCAAGCAACAAATAATATCTTTGAATAACAAAAGCAGTTACCACTAAAGTTCTTTTACACTCCTGAAAATATGACCTTCACTTGGGGGGTCAGCTTCGCCGGAATCAGGGGGTCAACATCACCGGAATAAACAGCGAGAGTTGACAGAAAGAAAAATAATGTAAAAAAGAGCTTAAATAATTGCGTCATTTTGCTTTTTCAAATAAGATTCAAAATTGCCTTTGGAGGTTTGGAAATATTATTGGTTGATATGATTTAGTATATTTGATTATTAATAAGCTCTTATTCAGACTGTGAACAGAAAGGTGAACAAAAAAAATATGCTGTTGCAATATCTTGGCTAAGAAATAATTAAAAACCATTGGTTCGTTCAGTCATCCCGACAGATTCTCTCACCTCCTTTATCAAATGCCTGTAAAAAGTTAATGTTTACGGGCATTTTCCTTTTGAGCATATCAAAAAATATCAGACAATATCAGAAAATCGGTGAGCTAATAAGTGAGCTTTTGCCCGGCACGGCGTTTGAACTTACCTTATGGCATTCAATTCATTGAGCCTCAATGAATCAGGTCAACTTTTTTTGACCTTTTTTGAGAGGATTCGAAATGGATTCGAAACAGCGGGATGGCAGAAAAAGTGGGGAGCGAAGCGGATCATTTCAAAACTTTTCAAATCATTCATTATGCAAACAAGGCATTCATTCGGCATTGACTTCCTCATCAGGAAATGCAAGGAGGACAAAAATAGAGCGCTGATCTACTTGCGCATCACAGTTGACGGGGAACGCAAAGAGGTTTCAACCAAAGAAAGCATTGAAGTCAAAGACTGGGACAGCAAGAAAGAAATCGTTCTATATGGTGGATCGACGGCTGACTCGCTGTCACACTTTTTCCCCGTTGATGATTCAACATATATGGATGGATATGATTTAGGCAGAGTAGTTTTTGGCCGCGATGCACAAGGTAAAGTCACCCATTATACTTTTATTCGGTACGATGGCCAGAGAATTAGGATTCCCAAAATAAAGTAGAAACATAAGCGAATATGTTCGCAAATTTTAAGTTGAAGCTATCGTAAATGATTATTATAATCCAATAAGTAATCTGTCACTAATTCCTCACGAACGCCCAATTACCGGTAGTTTTCATTTTCTGCATCGGGGAATACAGTGTTTCTCATGTTTCGGTTATTCATGAACGTTACATTCTTGTACTGAATTTCTAAAGCCCCCTGCAAATGCAGGGGCTTTAGAAAAGCGCTTAGTTTTTCCGTCGCTTACATAAGCGCTTCAGGAGAAGTGACACCGGAAAGCTCACTGCTCTGCCCCCCGCCGCTGCAAGGGCTGATTGCGCCAGGTCGGAAGCGGATGCTGAGCATGATGCTGCAGAAGGTTCCCCGGCGGTGCCTGCTCTATATTGCAAAAGCGTGATAGTCACAGATTGTGCCAGGTCTCTGATTAAATGTAAGCTTGCGCGAGTCAAGTGGAAGATCTGGATAAGAATAATTGTATTTTTAAGTGCTGACGAAATTCTTATTCGTAACTCTCATTCCATAATAGCATCGCCATTTTAAAATAATTATATGAAAAAAAATATTTTCATTTTCCTTTTTGTATGGCTTATGCAAACTACTTGTGCGTGTGCGCAAACTCAAGCCATTGGTTCTGCAATAAAAGAAGCTTCAAGCGATGAAAAACAGATTAGCAGTTTAAAGGAGCTGACAGATCAACAAAATAATGCAACGGTCATAATCAGGTATGGCCAACAAGGCATTGCACTTGCTAAAAGGTTGAACCGACCCATAGAACAGGAGTATTTTCTCGCTGATCTTTGCCGTGGGTATCATAAAAATGACGATTATCCTAAAGAGCTCGAAACTGCATTAACCGGTCTGCGATTAAGCCAACAATTAAATGACGAAGATAGGATTTGCGAGTTTTCCATGGTCGTGCTCATTAGCTATGATCAGGGCAGGCAATACGATGAAGGTATCGGTTATGGTTTAATGGGGTTGCAGACAGCAGAAAAGACGAAAAACCAATTTAGAATAACGCAGTTGTGTGACTATATCTCCCAGCATTATATGGCGGTAGGTCATTTGGATTCCGCCTTGAAATATATGCGAAAAAGTAATCATGAAGCTACTGTAATGCATGATCAGAACATTGGGTTTTCATTATATGGGTTAGGTGTTATACAGGCAAAACTGCATCATCCCGATTCAGCATTATATTTTTATCAAAAGGCGGTTCCTGCCTTTAAAGGAAGTAATATTTTTCGCACTGCCAACCTGATTGATGCATACACAGGGATTGCTGGTATCTATAAAAGTGAACTTGAACTTGATTCGGCGCTTTATTATGCAGACAAGGCTTACCAATTGTCCAAAGAAGCTAATCAGTTTAATAGCACTTATGAAGCCGCCGGAATATTGGCGTCCTTATATGAGGGCAAAAATGATAAAGAAAGCCTTCACTATTACAAAATCGCCGCTGCTGCCAAAGATAGTATACTCACTGCCGATAAGATAAAACAAATGTTGATCTTATCACGCAAAGAAGAGCAGCGCCGTCAGGAACTGATAGACTCGCTTCAAAGGCGACGTGACTATCTGCTTTGGGCTATTGGTATATTGATTGTCCTTTTTATTTTAGTATTCTATTACCGTCGCTATCGCCTAAAAAAGCAGATGGAAATTGAAAAAATCAGATCAAATATCGCCGCAGACTTTCATGACGAATTGGGCTCAACCCTAAGCAGTATAGCATTATATACAGAAATAGCGGGCAATGATGATTTTTCTAATATGCAAAGGACTAGAAATATTTTATCTCAGATTGGAGAATCGTCGCGTAAGACGATCTCGGCCATGCATGATATGATCTGGAGCATTCAGCCAAATAAAGATTCAATGCAGGATGTAATTTGCCGGATGCGTGAATATGCCTACCCGCTGGCTGAACTAAAAAAAATAATTTTGACATTTGTCGTAGAAAAGGAGGTGCAAGATCTGAATATATCCATGGAAGGCAGAAAAAATATATTTCTGATTTTTAAGGAGGCGCTTAACAATGCTTTTAAATATTCTCATGCTTCCACTATTACGATTCATATCAATAAGCATAATCAACTGATTAACCTGGAAATAAAGGATGATGGGAGCGGATTTGATACCGATAAAATATCTCAAGGAAACGGAATAAGAAACATGTATAAAAGAGCTGAACAATTGGGTGGTAAATTGTTCATTAAAACCGGGACACAAAGTGGTACATCAATTGTATTCTTGAGTAATGGCACGTAAATACTTCATACAGTTAAAAAAGGATCACATATTTATGCTAGCGCAAACTGTATCTCTTTATTATTTTTATAGAGTTATTTAATATCTGCATTTATGACTCTTCCAGTCCGTGTTATTATTGTAGAAGACGACACTCATTTTCGTGAGGGCTTGAAATACATGCTCAATTTTTCACCAGATTTTGAATGCGTGGGTGATTTTGGTACCGGAAAAGAGTTGGTCGAAGGTATTAAGACCAATATTCCGGATGTTATCCTCATGGATATAGATATTCCGGAAATGGATGGCTTTGAATGTACAAGACTTTTAAAGACAAACAGGCATACTGCAAACATACTTGTAGTAATGCTTACTATCCTCGAGGATGAGTATAAAGTACTGGAAGCTATATTGGCAGGGGCTTCAGGCTATTTATTAAAAAGTGCCACGCCGGAAAATATAATGGATGCTATCAGGCAGGTAAATAATGGAGGATCCCCCATGTCACCTTCTGTAGCCCGCAAAGTTTTTGGGTTAATGAAATTAAATTATGCGGTAGCAGAAGATAAGATCGTTTTAAACAAACGCGAATCTGAAGTATTGGCGGGATTGGTAGAAGGGTTAACCTATAAAATGATAGGAGCAAAATATTTTATCTC
>DATMMJ010000199.1:0-11482 GCA_035569795.1 Puia sp.
AACCACCACCTGCAAAAGCATCTAAAAAACCTCCTGTCGACGCGAGCCAGCCAGCTCTTTTGACTTTAGCTGATTTGTTATTCTTATTAAAAGCTTTACGTATGATGAAGTACCCAAGATATATTGTGTAGAAAGATAGCGGAATGCGCACGTATGTGGAATATTTTTGGCCAATGAATGCCAGTGAAGCGCCAAGAATTGCGCCAATCACACCTGGTATTGCCAGGGCTTTGAATAATTTCTTGTTGATGTTGCCGAATCTATGATGGCTGTAACCAGAAATGCCGCTTGAAAAAACCCTTGCCGAATGCACACGGCTGCTTACGATTGCCGGATTAACACCGGTTGCCAGAAGAAATGTGGTTGATATGGTGCCATAGCCCATGCCCAGCGACCCATCTACCATTTGCGCAAAAAAACCTGTGAGCAACATGATGAAAAAAGTTGTTGTGTCAACATATTTTGGTATAGTTGCGATAGCCGATGACAATCTTTCAAGAGGCACAAAAGAAAGTACTGCATGGCCAATTATCATGAACACAAAAGCGAACAGGCACCACTTCACAATCTGCTGCCATTTTTTTTGTGCGGGCTTTTGAGGTTCTTCTAAGACAATTTGTTTTGCAGCAAGTATTTTAGTGATGTCATTCAGCTTGCTTACTTTTTGGGAAAAATCGCCGGTGATGTTTTCGCGGATTGTTTCCATATTATCCAGTACTGCATCAATCTCATCTGGCATAGCTTCGTTAAGTGTCTCTTTTATACGCTTCGCGATGGTGGGGGATTTCCCGTTGGTAGAGATTGCGATTTTTAAGTTCCCTTTTTTTACAATGGAGCTGAGATAGAAATCGCATAATTCAGGCTTGTCTGCAACGTTGATCAATTTATTGGTTTTCTTTGCATCCAGCCATATCTGCTGGCTTGCTATTTTGTCATTAACTGCAGCAATAATAATATCACAATCGTAAAGGTCTGAAGGGCTGTATGCCCTTTCAGCCAATTCAATGTTTTCATGCTTTGCAGCAAGCTGCTTAACGGCTTCGCTTATTTCGGTAGCAATTAACCTGATGGAAGTGGCAGGCGCATTTTGCAGGACTGCATTGAGTTTCTCAAGCGCAACATGGCCACCACCAATAATGAGCAGGCGCAAGGTTTCAAGCTTAAGAAAAACAGGGAATAAATTATTGCTATGGGCTGTTTCTGATGGTATTGTTGTATTCGGGCTCATTGTTATCGGCATAAAAATAATCTATATTGCTCCAATTCCCTATTAAAATTGTAGACCAATTAATTTAAAAAGCTAATTGTAACTGCGCTGTGAAAACATCATTATTAATATTTGCGTTTTCTGTCCTCCTTGAATAATTGACCTGCAGTTTAGTCCATACATTGAAGAAGTAATTCAGACCAAAAACATAATAGGTAGAAGTCTCAACGGTTTTGCTCAATGCTACATTGGGATTATAGGTGTCATACCTGAAAACACCTTGCAAATGCTTGGGCCAGAAAAAATATGAGCCCTGCAAATACCAGCCTTCATGCACTATCGGGTTAGAATTGCCTTCGCGTCCTTTGATGTATTCACCTTTTACTGAAAGCAAACTGTAATTCAGGGCAAATTCGCCCCCCCATCTGATGCGCTCCTGGTTCTTAGCAGGGGAGGAAGTAAACCGGTCGAATCCATTGTAATAGGAAGCTCCTATGTCGAGTATTTTTAATGGATGCAATACCAGACGGGCATCAATATCTTTCGACTGGTTGTTATCCACTGTATTGATGCCTGCTCCATCCAGCAAAGCGATATAATAGTCAGCCAGATACCGGCCCTGGAATTTTATTAAACTCCCGCTTAACTGTATACCCATCTCTCTTCCATTTTGATTGCCAATAGAATCTACAAGGCCATTGGAAACATCTCCCTTTCTCGCTACCAGGGCACTTACTACTTGAGAGCGGTCAACCGTTTCCAGATTTCTGTCCTGAGTAAGATTTTCTACGGAGAAGGGTATCAGGAATTGCCCTGCTGTAATTTTTAAGAAATCAAAGGGTTTGTAAGCAATGAACGCGTCCAGTAAAGTGGGGGATACTAATGCACCCCCGGTAGGGGCAGTTCCTGTTGCGCCCGTTGAGCCAACAAAATCTACCAGCAAGCGGTAACCCCATTTGGATGAAAAATCTCCCTGAAAATCCAATCTGGCTCTTCTTATATCAAATTCATCATATTTCCCTGCCTGCTGATAATATTGGTACCTGGCCTGTGTGTACCCGCTTAAACGCAGGATACGTCCCAAACTGAGCGGAAAGGAATCCTGTCTTGCTTCACTGCTCCTTTGCTTTGCAGCATATTCAAAACGGATGGAATCAGCTTCAGTTTTTGAAATAGTTCCCTTTTGTGTCAACAGATTTAATAAATCATTAGTGGTCTGTGCATTTGTTATTTCTGCAGATAAGCATACCACAGATAGCATGGTTATAAATAATAGTCTCATGAAAAATTAATTTTTGGTTTTTTGTTTAAATTTTAATCAAAAAGAAACTTGTGAACTTTTATTGTTTGTATTGTCTACTTATTTAATAGACTAATTAATCAAAAAAATATTAATAGACCGGGCTGATATTAATAAAATTGTCCCTGGTGGGACAACAATTGCTGTAATGGCAACAATCTGAAATACCTGCCTGAAAATAAAATGTATCCGGAAGATTTGTAAGATTAAATATTGATCGGGCGCTGATTGCTTTCATCATGCGAAGATATTACAATCCTACTAAATTAGTAGACTTTTAATAATTATTTTATAAAATATTTTGATTAAATCAAACCCAAAGCTTGCGCACGCTGAAATCCCCAAAATGCTCCTCCTTCAATCTTTCATTCTTAAAAGAGGAAAACAACACGTCTAATTCATAAAGTATAGATGCTTCATCAAGGCTTTGTTTATAAATTTTATTAAGCCGCATCCCCTGATGATCACCCCCCAAATGCAAATTGTATCTGCCCAATGCCGTGCCCACAAAGCCAATCTCAGCAATATAGGGACGTGCGCAACCGTTGGGGCACCCTGTCATTCTGATAATAATATTTTCTTCGCCAAGTTGATATTTGGATAAGAGCGCTTCTATCTTACCCATCAGTTCGGGCAAATAGCGCTGGCCCTCGGCAAGTGCCAGGGGACAGGTAGGCAAGGCTACACAGGCTATTGAATTTTTTCTGATAACAGATGCAGATTCCGTGTGCTCAATGATTTTATACTTGCGGAGAATTTTATCAATTGCTGCTTTGTCTTTTTTGCTGATATCAGAAATAATCAGGTTCTGATTGCCGGTGAAACGAAAATTTGCTTTGCCTGTTTCAGCGACTTCGAGCAACGCAGTTTTTAACGCAATTTTTTCGTCATCGAGCACCCTCCCATTTTCAATAAATGGGGTATAATACCACAACTTCTGCTCATTCTGATGCCAACCATAATAATCTTTGCGTTCTGTAAATGAGTAGGGGCGGGGTTTTTCAAAAATATAGCCACTTCTCCTTTCTATCTCTTCGGTAAACCATTTTATGCCATGGTTATCAATAGTGTATTTCAAACGGGCAAGTTTACGATCGTTTCTATTTCCAAAATCGCGTTGAATAGTCGCAATGGCATATATTGCTTTCAAGACCTTTTCTTCGCCACCCAGAAAACCAATAACGCTTGCAAGTCTCGGGTATGTTAAAGCATTACCATGGGTTGTGGAAAGGCCCCCTCCAATAGCTATATTAAATCCTTTCAGATCACCGTTTTCAATTACCGCAATTAATCCAATATCATTTGCAAAAACATCTATGTCGTTGTTCGGCGGAATGGCAATTGCAATCTTGAATTTGCGTGGCAAATAGCGGTCCTGATAAAGCGGATCTTCTTCGTCTTTTTTGTCGACTATTTTTTCTTGATCTAGCCAAATTTCGTAATACGCTTTTGTTTTTGGCATCAGCAATTCGCTGATCTTTAGCGAATAAGCATGAACGTGTGCATGAATAGGCGACTGCAATGGATGTGCAGCACAGATAACATTTCTATTAATATCACCGCATGTTGCAATCGAATCCAGTTTGGCTCTGCTAAATGCTTTGATGGTCGGTTTTATTTTTGATTTGATGAGGCCATGGAGTTGCACTGTTTGCCTTGTAGTGATTTTGATAACACCAGTTGAATTTTCTCCTGCAATATGGTGTGTTGCGATCCATTGCTTGGGTGTTAAAAAACCGCCAGGTAGGCGCAGACGTATCATGAATGTATATAAACGTTCTAATTTTTTTTCAGCCCGTTCCTCGCGGCGGTCACGGTCATCCTGCTGATACATTCCATGGAACTTGATGACAGCCTGATCATCTTCACTGATCGCTCCTGTGATCTCATCTTGCAGGCCATCCATGATCTTCCCCCGAAGCCCGTCGCTTTCTTTTTTTATTTTTTCTATCGGTGATAAATTTTCTGCCATGCTCTTCTTAACTCATTTATTTATGAAAGAATGTTGAAGCTTTGAGCAAAGGTTGGTGTTCCCCCTCCGAGTGCTTGGCTCGAGGCGCCCTAATACACATCCTTTACATATCTGCCCGCTTCCTTGAGTTCATCCAGATAGGCGATTGCTTCATTTGTTTTCTTATTGCCATGCTTAGCAATAATCGCAAGCAATGTATTTTCTACGTCAACGCTCATTGGATCTTTTGCACCACAAACATATACATATGCGCCTGATTGGAGCCACCCAAAAAATTCATTACCATGTTTTAGCATTTTGTGTTGTACATAAATTTTCTCCTGTTGGTCTCTTGAAAATGCAACATTGATTTTTGATAGCACGCCAGTTTCAATCCAGTTCTGTATCTCTGTCTGGTATAAAAAGTCCGAAGTAAAATGCTGGTCGCCAAAGAACAACCAGTTCTTTCCTGCTGCACCCGTGGCTTCACGCTCTGCTAGAAAGGAGCGAAAAGGAGCGATGCCTGTTCCCGGCCCGATCATGATAATATCCTTATCCGGTGCAGGTAGTTTGAATAGTGAATTCTTAGATATATAGAACTCTAGGTGTTCGTTTATTGACAGCCGTGATAAATGATCTGAGCATAATCCGAATTTAATTTCCTCATTTACTTTAAAACTGTCTTTTGCTATCGTAATATGTACCTCGCCACTGTGTGCTTCAGGTGATGATGCAATTGAATACAGCCGTGGGGTATTGGGCTCGAGCATGTTAATCACCTCTTCAAATTGTTCGGGGTCTTTGACCGGATAAATTTTGAGCAAATCTAATAAGCCGATTTTCGTTTCGGGTATTTCCTGCTGCACAATTGCCCCGTATTGTTTTACCACCCGCTCAGGCATATAGACAATATTCAGTTTCTTTTTTAAAAGATTGAAAAGGCTTATATCTTCATTACGGTGAGTAATCAATTTGTTCGGGCTAACATTTGTGATCGAAAGAATTTCTTCCACAATTACTGATGGATTCGGGGGAGCGATGCCTATTGAATCTCCTGGTTGATATTCCAAATTCTCTGCTTCGATTTCTATATGATAAGTTTGTTTGTTTGATCCTTTATCATTCAGGTTGATATTGCCAATGACTTTTCCCGTATATATCTTCTTTCCTGACTTTTTTGGCGGTATTGCAGTCGTTGCACCTTTCTGCGTGTTCTGGTTGCTGCTCAGTTTTTGCAGCACCCCGGAAATCCAGACGCTCGCTTCCTGTTCGTAATCCGTGTCGCATCTTTGTAACGACACAATCCTTTCTCCTCCCAGCTTTTGCAATTGTGCATCAACATCTTCGCCAGCTTTGCAAAAACGTGGATAAGCAGTATCTCCTAATGCAAGCACCCCATATTTTAGTTTGTCTAGTTTAAAACCATTCTGATGGATATGGTCATAGAATTTTTTTGCTGCATCAGGCGGATCGCCTTCACCTTGCGTGCTGATTATTGTAAAAAAATATTCTTCTTTACTCAGATCATTCAAGCGATACTGGTCAAGACTGACAACCTTTGCATTGATGCCATTCTTTCTTGCTTTAGCAGCAAAATCAGAGGCAAGGTTTTTGGAGTTGCCTGTTTCAGTTCCGTACGCTATAGTTATTTTGTTGACTCCTGCTGTACTGGCTGCAACTATAGTTTCTGTCTTTTCCTCTCTATGTTCTATGAGGCCTGCCAAATATCCATTCAGCCAGATGAGTTCTTCCTTGCTTGAACTGGTGATCAGGTCGTGAATGATTTTCAGTTTATTTGCTGATAACATAGATGCTATTCGATTATTGGTTTATGCCCTTACAGATATCCGTCTGTTTTTTTCGAGTGGTTTAAAATAATTTTCCTTCCTATGGCTGTTCCCTGACCATTGAAACTGCTGATGCAAAGCGGCAACCTTGCCAATGATAATCAGCGTTGGAGACACATAGTCCGTGTTCTTCCACTTTTTCATATACTCATGAATATTGCAACAGTAAACATTCTGCAGGGGTGTAGTCGCCTGTTCTATGATTGCTACATGGATGTCTTTCCCGATGCCATTGCTCGTTAGTTTGTTTACAATCCCATCCACGACACCAGACGACATGTAAAAAACAAGCGTATCGGCCGTTTGCCCTAATTCCTTCCAGTAGGCATTTTCCAGAAGATCAGGATTATAGTAAGTGAGAAAGCGGACTGCTGTTGCATAATTTCTAGCTGTTAATGGGATCCCTGCATAAGCTGCAGCGCCAAGAGCTGCGGTTACGCCCGGAATGATTTCGTATTCTATTGCATACTGCGTCAATACTTGTAATTCATCCAGTACATTGGAGAAAATGGAAACATCCCCTCCTTTCAGGCGAACTACAAGGTTACCCCGGAGTGCGAAATCTACTATCAGTTCGTTAATAGTCGACTGCGGCGTGGAAGCCCCTTTGCGGCATTGTTTTCCAACATGAAGGATCTGCGCATCTTTATTTGTGTATTCTTCCAGGATCACCTCGCTTACCAATCTGTCTGTAATTACCACGTCCGCTTTTTGAAGATACCGCAAAGCCTTGAGGGTCAGCAATTCCGGATCACCAGGCCCTGCACCCGCAATAATCACTTTACCTTTATGTTGATTAGGGATCCTTTTCATTTTATTAGTCTATTTGTTTAGTAGATTATAAACACAAAAAAAATTTACTGTATCATGCAAGCGCCCACAGTAACATTACTTGTTTCATCTATCAAAATGCCTCCTCCATTTGCCTGCAATTCTTTGTATGAATCGAACGGCAGCGGTGATGCTGTTTTGATTGTCGCCTTGATAATATCATTAAGTCCGGCCTGTTTGGATTCGTAATTTTTTTCAAACGTATTGATATCTAACTTGTATTCAATTTCTTTAATCACGCTTTTCACAGTTCGGCTATTTACCTGCAGCAAATATTTGCTTCCAGGAGTCAATGGCTTGCTGTCCATCCAGCATAATAAAACTTCAAGCTCCTGTGCAATGCGCGGCTGATTATTGTTACTAACAATAAGATCCCCACGACTGATGTCGATATCATCTTCCAGCTGAATCACCACACTCTGCGGAGCATGCGCAAGATCAATTTCCTTTCCGCCAATTTCAATCGATTTGATCGCGCTTGTCAATCCTGAGGGCAATACCGTTACGATATCTCCTTTCTTATAAATGCCACTGATAATTTTCCCCGCGTAACCACGATAGTCGTGGAGTTCATTGCTTTGCGGGCGTATCACATATTGTACCGGCAAGCGAGCATGGGTGAGGTTAATGTCTTTTTCTATTTCTATGTTTTCCAAAAGTTCAAGGAGCGTGCTTCCTTCAAACCAAGTAAGTGCGGAAGAGGTTTCTACTATATTATCGCCTTTCAATGCGCTGATCGGAATATAGGTCACGTCCTTAAGGCCTAATGTCTTTGCAACATCTGAATAGTCAATTACGATGTTGTTGAACACATCCTGAGAGTAATCAACCAGGTCCATTTTGTTGACAGCAATAACTACATGCGGAATATTCAGCAGCGAGGCAATAAGGGAATGGCGCCGGGTTTGTTCGACTACGCCGTGCCGCGCATCAATCAAAATCACAACTAGGTTTGCGTTGGATGCGCCGGTAATCATGTTGCGTGTATATTGAATATGGCCCGGGGAGTCTGCAATAATAAATTTCCGTTTTGGCGTTGAAAAATATTTGTACGCCACATCAATGGTAATGCCTTGCTCACGCTCTGCCCGCAGACCATCGGTGAGCAATGCCAGGTCAATCCCTCCATCTTCTTTATTCCTGGTTTGCCTTTCAAGGGCTTCCATCTGGTCAATCAATATGTTTTTGCTGTCGTAGAGCAAACGACCTATCAGCGTGCTTTTGCCGTCATCTACACTACCTGCTGTTATAAAACGTAATAAATCCATTTTGATTTTCGATTTTCGATATCTTCATTTAAGATCAGAACACCACTATTTTCACTCTTTTTCACCAGGAGACTTCCTTACATTTCCCGAGTCGGATATTCACCCATCAGAAATACCCATTCTTTTTTCTATCTTCCATCGCTGCTTCAGAAACCTTATCATCTATCCTTGTTTCGCCACGTTCACTGGTTTTTGTTGCCGTTATCTCTTTAATGATATCATCAAGACCTGCAGCGCTGGACTCAACCGCAGCGGTGCAAGTCATATCACCCACGGTCCTGTATCGCACTTTCTTTCTGACTATGGTGTCGGTCTCATCTATACGGATGAACTGGGAAGCTGCAATCAATTGGCCTTCGTGCTCAATCACTTCACGTTCATGAGAAAAATATATGGCGGGCAAAGCAATATTTTCTTTTCGGATATAATTCCACACGTCAAGCTCAGTCCAGTTGCTAATGGGGAAAGCCCGGACATTTTCACCTTTGTGGATTTTGCCGTTGTAAATATTCCACAACTCGGGGCGCTGGAGCTTCGGGTCCCACTGTCCAAATTCATCGCGAACAGAAAAAATCCTTTCTTTAGCTCGTGCTTTTTCCTCATCGCGGCGAGCACCGCCGATGCATGCATCAAATTCAAATTCTTCAATGGTATCCAATAAGGTAAAAGTCTGTAACTGGTTTCGGCTTGCGAATTTTCCTTTTGGCTCAGTAAGCTTCTTTAGTTTGATGGTATCTTCTACTTTGCGAATAATCAGTTTTTCACCAATTTCATTAGCGAGCCTATCCCTGAATTCAAGCGCTTCAGGAAAATTATGCCCTGTATCAATATGCACCAAAGGAAATGGGAATTTTCCCGGTCGAAATGCTTTTAATGCCAGATGCACCAAGGTAATGGAATCCTTGCCACCACTGAAAAGAAGAGCGGGTCGTTCAAACTGTCCAGCCACTTCCCGGAGGATGTGAATTGCTTCTGATTCCAAATAGTCGAGGTAATATAGTTGATGTTGACTCATGTTATTAATTTTCACGCTTGCTAATTGCTCATGTGCAAGCCACATTCTTTTTTTCCTTCTTCCTCCCACCACCATCGTCCGGCACGGAAATCCTCACCTGGTTTAATTGCTCTTGTGCAGGGAGCGCAGCCAATGCTCACAAAACCCTTATCATGTAAACTGTTATACGGAACATCATGATCATTGACATATTTCTTTATTTCTTCTGTAGTCCACCAAAGAAGTGGGTTATATTTGATTATTTTATTGCCTGCATCCCATTCAACAAGCTGCATATTTTTTCTTTCTGGAGAATGTTCCGCACGCAGGCCTGTCACCCAGACTGCATTCCCTGCCAATGCCCTTTTAAGTGGCTCCACTTTTCTTATATAACAACATTGCTTTCTGTTATCAACAGATTCATAAAATGCATTTGGCCCTTTGTCATTTAAAAAGGCTTCAAGCAAAACGCGGTCTGGGTAGTAAGCTTTTATTTTTGTGGCATATTTTTCATTGGTGATGCTCCACACAGAATAGGTTTCCGCAAACAATCTTCCCGTGTCCAAAGTAAAAATTGAAACAGGAATGTCATTTGATAATATTTGATGAGCAATTGCCTGATCTTCGATGCTGAAGCTGGAAGAAAAAGTAACCTGGCCCGGAAATTCGCTTGCGAAAAATGACAGCGTTTCTGGAACGTTTAGTCTACTTATTTGATAGGTTAATTGTGCTATATTTTTAGTTAATGCCTCAGTCATTGTCGGTATCTGTTTATAAAGCCCTGTGATTATAAAATGGAAAGCAATACATTAGCAACAATCATCAGTGTTGGAACAGCACAATCGCATATAAATAACTAAAGAAGGTTTCATAAATTATTAAAGTCTACAAAGTAGATGGACAAATGTAGCTCAGAAAAAGAAACTAAAAAAATTTATTCAGAAATGGATAAATTCAGCTAATTGTCGCGGATTGGATAGGGAATTAGAATATCTAAGTAATTCCTATATTCACGCCGTTTATTTTATTTTGTTTAATCATCCAGGCATGGCTATTGAAAAAAATATAAAAAGAAACGTGTGGAAAAATATATTCCAGCTTATTATTCCGTATAAGAAAAAATTTTTCTGGGTAGTATTATTGAGCCTGCTGAGCACTGGCGCAAGCTTGATGGAGCCCCTGATTTATCGGGAAGCAATCAATGATGTGGCGGGCTTGTTTGTTAAACAGGCTAAAGAAGATGTGAAAAAGCAAATGGGGGTTTCAACAGACGAAGAAGGATTGAATACTTTGGGACAACCCAATACTGCAACCCAGGACCTCAAAGACACAGGGCATAAACAAAAAGCGCCAAGTAAGGCCAAGCATGTAAAAACAAAAACGAAAAAAGCCAAAGAGCCACATACCCAAACACATGTGGCTTCCCGTTCGCCGGACGAGGCACTGGAAACATTGCTTTGGTCGGTAGCACTCTTATTCTTGATAAACCTTTTCAGCACCATACTCTGGCGCATCGGGGAAAATAAAAATGTCAAGCTCTCCTGTTTGATCGAGCAGGGTTTTATACAAAATACTTTCTCGCATGTGCTTAATTTGCCGCTTGGTTTTTTCAGTAAACGTTCCAGTGCGGCTATTGCAAAGCAAATAGACCAGTCGGAAGAAGTGTCTGGAATTGTGAATGGGTTTGCGCAGCAAATACTTCCTGAAATAATTGGGCTGGCAGGGATACTGACCATCATGTTCTTGCAAAATGTTGCCTTGACATCAGTGGCTCTTCTCATCATTCCCTTTTATTTATTGATTGCGTGGCGGTCTGCAATCAAATTAGAATCAGGTCTTTCTAAATATTATGAAAGGTGGGAAGATGTGTCTTCAAGGATACAAGATGCACTGATCGGCATAAAGACGGTAAAGCTTTCCGGCGCAGAAGACAGAGAAGTTGAAAACCTGCAGGTGATCTCTGATGCAGCATACAAGGACTATGTCCAGCGGGCAAAACTTTCACATAAATATGTTTTCTGGGAAACTATGCTTTCCCATCTTGCAACTGCTCTCGTGCTGGGATATGGTGGTTACCTCACATT
>DATMMJ010000200.1:0-4178 GCA_035569795.1 Puia sp.
TGTATCTAGGACTGTTGCCTGTATATAGCATTGGTCACTGCATATTAGGGATAGCTTTTCAAATAGACGATCAATATCAGGTATACAATTCAAAACAGCAAAATTTGCCAAAACACCGTTCATCTTTTCATCTAAAGGCAAATTATTTTCAGTCCAATCATTAAAGTCTGTGTTCTCTTGAATAAAAAAAGGAGTTCTTGTATTTTCAAAAACTGACTTTTCTGCTATTGACCTCATTTTTGAAGAAGGTTCCAGAAAATACACTTTGTATTTATCGCCGAGCAACCACGGCAAATCAAGGCCTGTCCCTCCTCCGAAATCCAATATATTTCCACTTGAAATATTTTCATTGAATATTTTGCCCACATACTTGCGCACTTCATCATCTAACTTAGTCATATGACTGTTATAATCGCTCGCAATATTGTCATAATATGAAAGGGAGGGCTGCATCAGGAGGCGCTTTCTATCATGGGAAATTAAAGATATTCAGTTATCTAAAGTATGCCAATCTAAAATGATGATTTCGATTTTTAAACGTACCCGATCACTCAAATTGACTAGAAATCGGAATTGACCCTCAAACCCCTCTTTATTAAACGCTTTGCGAACCAAGACAGTTGCCAATTACGCTTTTGTTGAAAACCGAATATTTGTTGGATTGCAAGGCAAATTTCTCAAATTAAGCAGAAATGAGAGATTTAAGTTGGCAACTGTTTGCCTTATGGGGGCGTTTTTTAATATATGAATATTACCTTGTTCTTAGAAAAACTAAAGACGAAACTGAACAAATGAGCAGCATTCTTTTCTCGCACTCCTATTTTTTGCGATTTGACCCAAAGCAATGGCAAACTGAACAGCCATATCCTCCGCTCGGCACTTTGTATGCTGCCTCGTTGATGAGAGAAAACGGCTTTGATGTTTCTTTTTTTGACCCGATGTTCGCTTACCAATCTGATGAGGTGCTTACATATATCGAAAAGTACAAACCGGAGTTTTTTGTTATATATGATGACGGGTTTAATTACCTAACAAAAATGTGTCTTACCAATATGCGTGAAGCAGCTTTCCGTATGTGCAGAATCGCCAAGCAAAAAGGCTGTACTGTGATAATTTCAAGCTCTGATTCAACTGACCATTTTGAAAAATATTTAGATGAAGGCGCGGATTTTGTTCTGATTGGTGAAGCTGAATTCACATTGCTTGAATTGATACAGGCATTTAAAAGAGACGAAAAAGATTTTTTATCGATACAGGGATTGGCATTCCGGCAAAATGAGCACATTATCAAAACAACGCGCCGGAGCGTGATAAAAAATTTGGATGAACTGCCTTTTCCTGCATGGGACCTTATTGATATAAAGCCTTACAAGAAAATGTGGATGAAGAGCTCAGGTTACTTTTCATTGAATATGGGAACTACTCGTGGCTGCCCATTTAAGTGCAATTGGTGCGCCAAGCCTATTTATGGCAACCGGTACAACTCCCGCTCCCCAGGGAATGTGGTGAAGGAGTTACGATGGCTTAAAGAAAAATTTCAATTTGACCATATCTGGTTCTGCGACGATATTTTTGGCCTGAAGCCCGGATGGGTGAGTGAATTTGCAGATTTGATTGAAATGGAAAATCTTCATTTCAAGTTCAAAATACAGGCAAGGGCAGACTTGCTGTTGCAAGAGGACAATATCAAAAACCTCGCACGTGCAGGTTGCGATAACATCTGGATGGGCGCGGAAAGCGGCTCGCAAAAAATACTGGATGCCATGGACAAAGGCACAACCGTTCAACAAATATTTAGTGCCGTAAAGCTTCTGAAAAAGAATCGTATAAAACCTTCCTTTTTTATACAGTTCGGATATCCCGGGGAAACGAAGGACGACATCAGAAAAACAATCAAAATGATCAATGAATTGTTGCCTTACAGCATTGGCATCTCTGTTTCTTATCCGTTGCCTGGAACGGCTTTTTTTGAAAAGGTTAAAGACGAATTAAAAGAGAAGTCAAATTGGTCGGATTCAGATGAATTGGCGTTGATGTTCAGGAACACCTATCCGCCTTCTTTTTACAAACAATTGCATCGCTTCGTGCACAAGGATTATCGAAAGTACCTTGCCTTTGAAAATGTAAGGAAAATATTATCCGACCCTTCATCTCTTACATTGAAGACGTTGAAAAAAGCTGTTTCTATAGTGTATTATGTTCCTGCCGCTTTTATTGCAAAGCAAAAATTATGGGCTATTGAAAAATTCTGAATTATGATCAAGTTGACACATAATAATAATGAAGAGTTGGCAACAATGGCTTTTGACAGACAATCCGTATTATTTGATAGGTTATATGGACAAGATACAATTGTTCAATATAAAAGGGCGCGAGTGAGGGAACATGTAACCAAATTTTTGAAGCCCAATAGCACGCTGCTTGAACTGAATGCAGGCACAGGTGAAGACGCGATATATTTTGCCCAGCAGGGGCATCATGTCCATGCAACAGATATATCTGAAGGAATGCAACAAACGCTTGTAAAAAAAGTGAACTATCTTGGATTGAATGAGCACGTAAGCACAGAAATATGCTCCTACAATTCACTTGATGGTTTGAACGCCAAGGGACCGTACGATCTCATTTTTTCAAATTTTGCAGGGTTGAATTGCACAGATGATCTGGAAAGGGTATTGCAATTTTTTCCTAAACTATTAAAGCCCGGTGGAGTGGTGACTTTAGTGTTGCTTCCACAATTTTGTTTATGGGAGACCTTGTTGATGTTCAGGGGAAAATTTAAAACAGCTTTTAGAAGATTTTCTGCTGACAGTGGCTCGCCATCGCATATAGAGGGAGTGTATTTCACGTGCTGGTACTATAATCCTTCCTATATTACCCGTTCTTTAAGAAAATATTTCGATGTGCTAAGCATTGAGGGCTTATGCACAATAGTCCCTCCTTCCTATATACAAGGCTTTGCCCAAAAACATCCATTAATGTATAGATTTCTGAAAGGAAAGGAAGATAAATGGAAAGCAATGTGGCCCTGGAAATATATCGGCGATTATTACATCATTTCTTTAATTAAGAAATATTGATTTTTCTTTCTGTTGAATCTCATCCCATTTTTTTCTAAGTTCTTCCAATTTATTGAGGTAGCTCTTTAATATTTTTTTCTGTAGAAATTCAGGGTTCGGCTTGCAGAAATGCTTGGCTGTGCTTAGGCCCAGTCGTTGGCCGTTTTGGTTTAGCTTCATTTTATCTTCCTTCAGTTTCCACCTGCGTTTTGTAACTCTCATAAGGTAGTCATCAATCCAGTCAGCCGATTTATTATTAAACAATTTCTCCAACTTATTTTTTATTCGCGAATCTTTTGCTGCTGTTATAGAATTGAAATTTTTGTGCGCATAGCTAGGGTAAAATTTAGTCACCCAGTCGTTGGAATTAAAAAAATCAATCATTTTGAGGCTTCCGCATGCCGGCAACAAAGTGATCATTTCAGTGGCCGTAAATTCATTTTTTTCTTCTATAATTAATGCTTCTTCATCAATATAATAATTCATGCAATAGCAATGTTGCCTACCTGCGATGAAGGTCATTTTCTTGTACAGATGCATCATGGTTCTCGCAATCCAGAGCCTACCTCGTTTCGTGATGATAAAAAAATCAATGTCTGCATTTTCATCTGCAAAATTTTTTGAAAGTGATCCGGAAATACACACAGCACGAACAAAAGGGAAACGGAACAGGAATTTGGATATTCTATAGGCAGTGCGTAGCAGCGTTGCAGCGTGAGCATTGCCTTTGATCCTTCGATCGTAAAGATCCGGATTGTCGCTGATCGAATAGAAATTGCCATGCTGGAAAATTAATTTACTGCTCTTAAGCTTGGCTAGTGATTGCGTTAATTCGACGATATTGATCTCACGATCAAAGAATAATTGTAGTTCTTCTTTGGTTACAGGATAGCTGAAAAGGCTGAAATACGCCAGCACTTTTAAAATGCTGTTTCCCTGCTCAAAATAATACGTTTCCAGCATGAAATATTTTTTTTAGATCACAGAATATTTTTTGAGGCAACTGACCATACAGGCACCGCGTTTGTTCTTAATAAGAAACTAGGAATAGCTCGTAAAGGTTGCTTTCACAAATCAATCATAAAAATTTAAAGCGGATTTACATGGTCACAAACTCTG
>DATMMJ010000201.1:0-5408 GCA_035569795.1 Puia sp.
AATATTAAGATCGCTGTGACTGGCTCCGGCAGAGTGGCCCACGGTGTGCTGGAGATTATGAACCTTATGGGAATTATAGAAGTTGAGCCCGATGAGTTCTTAAGCCGGAAATTCTCTTATCCGGTATTCGTCCAGTTAAAGGGAGCCGAATTGTATGGACACAGTGTTACAAGCATGTATGACCGGGAGCACTTTCACCACAATCCACAGCACTACAAAAGCAGGTTTTTGCCGCACGCAAAACAAGCTGATATTTTAATGAACGGTATTTATTGGACTGCTGGAATGCCAAGATTGTTTGAATGGGAGGATATTGCTGCGAAAGATTTCAGCATCAAAGTTATTGCAGATATAACAGATGACAAGGATGGGTCTGTGCCTTGCAACCTTGGAGATCAAACTATTCAGAATCCGATTTATGGCGTGGATAGAATAACGCGTGAAAAGACTTTACCATATCTGCCCGGCTCCATTGATATGATGACCGTTGGCAATCTACCCAATGAGCTTCCCCGCGACGCTTCTCGCTATTTTGGCGAGCAGTTAATTAAATACATGCTGGAAGATTTAGTAAAAGGTGGTTCGGCGACCATTGAAAAAGCGACGATGGTAAAGAACGGAAAACTGACAGATCATTTTAGTCATATGAAGGAGTATGCAGGAGAGTCCTAAAAAAGGAAATTTGAGTCAGTAGCTTTATTTAGATGTCCTCAGTCCTAAGAAAAAGATGCTCGCTGGCCAGCGAATACTGAAATTCTTTCGACCTACAACTCTGCCTACAAATACAAATAATAATCCTGCATCAGTTCAACAAATTCATTTGAAAATTTTCCATCCACATCATGAATTGAAAGCTCGAAAAAACCGGCAGTGCTTTCCTGTTTGCGCGAGAAATGCATGACGCTACGAAAAAAATCATGCTTGGGGCTTTGTTGAACAGATAGTTTTTCTTTTAAATAAAAATCATGCGTCTTTGAAAGGTCCTCAAAATATGCTGTTCGATGATAAGGCAGCAGGATACCAAATGAGCCGGAAAGGTCCAGATTCCTATCAACTACTCTGATAAAATCTTCCAATGATAGCTCTTTGCCGTGCTTTGCAATGTTTTTTTCGTTGACGGAGGACAATAAATCATTCTCGAAGAAAGGAGGGTTGGCGATAATGAAATCAAATTTGTCGTCAAAAATGTGTGTGCGCACATCTCCAGGAAATACCTTCAGCCTCGCTTTCCATTTGCTGCTGCTGATGTTTTCTTTTAGTTGCTTATAAGCAGGAAGATCAATTTCTATCCCGGAGATTCTTGCCTTACTTTTTTGTGCAAGCATCAACATCAGCAACCCCGTACCGCTGCCAACATCTAGTATCATTGAATACGAAGGTATTTTTTCCCCAAACCATGCACCCAATATGCATGCGTCCGTACAAACCTTCATCGCACACTGATCCTGATGGATGATAAATTGTTTGAATTGAAAGTACGTGTTTGGCATTAAAGGTAAAGTTACACGAATCAATGTGGAAGCCACAAAGTCCTGGGTGCAGGAATCAGGTTGCATTAGAGGATGCCCTTCGCTCAAAGTGCATGCGGCAAGTACTGGAGAGTAGAGTCTGTCCTAAGCAAATAGACAGAATAATTGGCCGGACTATTGCCTTGCTTTTTGTCTTTTCTCTCTTGATTCTGCTACTCCCATTCAGCCCTCGCAGTAGCACTGACGCTAAGCGGAGCAAAATCTTCGGCAAGATATTTATAATGGGCAGTGATGGCAATCATGGCGGCATTATCTGTACAATATTCAAATGCCGGGATGAAAGTATTCCATCCATAACGTTTACCCATATCCAAAAAAGCTTTGCGCAGCCCCGAGTTGGCAGATACACCTCCGCCAATACATATATCTTTGATACCTGTTTGAACAGAGGCCTTTTTCAATTTATTCATAAGGATGGTTACTATGCGATGTTGGATGGAGGCACAGATATCAGTCATGTTATTGTGAATAAAGCCCGGATCTTTTGCAGATTGCTCTTGTAAAAAATATAAAATGGATGTTTTTAATCCGCTAAAACTAAAATGGAGATTAGGAATCTGAGGTTCAGGAAATTTAAAGCGCACGGGATTTCCATTCTGTGCATACGCATCAATTAATGGCCCGCCCGGATATGGCAGCCCCAATAGCTTAGCTGATTTATCAAACGCTTCGCCTGCTGCATCATCCATCGTTTCGCCAATTACTTTCATTTTTAAAGGCGATTCGCATAAAACGATTTGCGTGTGGCCCCCGCTAACTGTAAGGCATAAAAATGGGAACGCAGGTTTTGGATCACCTATAAGATTTGAAAGCACATGTGCCTGCATGTGATGAACGGCTATCAAAGGAATATCTAATGATAAAGCGAGCGATTTAGCAAACTGACTGCCAACAAGCAACGAGCCAATTAATCCGGGAGCCTGAGTGAATGCAATAGCGCTCAGATTCGAAAGTTGGCATTTGGCGGTTTGCAGCGCTGCGTCAACGGTTGGGACAATATTCTGCATATGGGCACGTGATGCAAGCTCCGGCACCACACCACCATATTGCTCATGCACTTTTTGCGTAGCTATGATATTGGATAATATCATCCCATCTTTGCATACGGATGCTGATGTTTCATCACAGGAAGATTCGATAGCTAAGATAATCGTGGGCAAAAGATTGAGTTTGGTGATTATTTTTGAGCCACTTGCACACAAAAACGCACTAATACTTTGTTTCTGAGGCTCCTCTGAGTTCGGTAAGTTTAATTGAGAAATAGTCCAAAGTTAAGCTCGTTAGCCCACAAAAATAAATTTGCGTGCAACGATTCACAAAATATAGATGTCAGGTTTGAATTAAATGGATCACAGCAAGTTGGTAAATGATTGCCTCAAAGGGGAAACTGCCGCCCAGCGGGAGCTTTACGTTCATTTTGCCAATTCGATGCTGGGAGTATGCTACCGGTACACAAAATCCATGCAAGATGCCGAAGATGTGCTTCAGGAAGGCTTTATTAAGGTTTTCAAAAACCTGCACCAGTATAGAGGTTCGGGCGAGTTGGGCGCTTGGGTAAGAAGGATTATGGTAAATACTGCGATCAGTTATTTAAAGAACCACAGCCGCTACCAGTACGATCTTTCCTTCGCCGACAACGGCATGCACCCGGTTTCAGATGAGAATCCTGAGTTCATTTTGAATGCAAAAGAGCTTGCAGACCTTATAAGGCAATTGCCAACTGGCTATCAAACTATTTTTAACATGTATGCAGTGGAGGGATACAGCCATGTGGAGATAGGGGCAATAATGGGAATTAACGAAGGCACGTCCAGATCGCAGTATGCAAGAGCGAGGGCTTTGCTGATCGGCTGGATAACAAAAACCTCCCTTGACAATAAAACGAGCACGTATGCACGAAAATAAATTTGAGAATCAAGTACAGGAAAAAATGCAGGAGCTTCAGTTTGCTCCCTCGGATCTAGTTTGGGAAAATGTCGATAAACAAATCAATAAAGAAAAAAAGCGCCGCTGGCCTTTGATCTGGGCGTTGTTCCTTTTAGGATTTGCGCTATTGAGTGGAGGATATTTTTATTTTGCAAATAATAAACCTTCGGCAAGTATTGCTCGTGTTCAGAAGCAAAAAGAAATAGAAAGTCAAGAGGCGGAGCAACCCCTTGCTAAAGACAAAAAAGAAATTGAACAGAATAAAAAGGAATATAATGAAGAGAAAAAGTCATTAGAACAAAAGAAGACTCTGCCACCTATCAAGTTCTCAGGGAAAGATCAGGAAAATAAGGAAGATGAAAAAACGATCGACCAATACAACCAGGTGCAGAAAAACGTCTTAAGGGATCAAAGAATCAGTGGATCTATGCAGGGGAGGAAAAGAAAAGTAAGAGAAAATACTCCTAAAACAAATGGTGTGGGGAATGAGCCCACCAAAACGCCGGAAAAAAATGTTGTTGAAGAAAAAAAGAATGAACCGATTTCTGATACAAATAGAGAAGATGAGCAGAAAAATGAAAGCAGTTCGGCAATAAAAATTGCAGGCGATTCTGCAATTGTCAAAAAAACGACAATCCCCGCATTAAGCAAACGACTTGTAGGAGATTCAGCCTCTGGTATAAAACCTGGGGAAGACAAAAAACAACAAAGAAAATCCTCTCCATGGAAAATTGGATTCACAGCAGCAGCAGGGATTTCGACAGTCGATCAAAGCCTTTTTAAATCGACCTATGTAACAAACCCGTACTATTACACTCCCACCTCTACAGTTTCCACACCCGGCATGGTTATTAATGCATCTTCAAAAATATATTCATATTTCTCCTTTGCCGCCGGAGCCTTTGTGAATCGGCATTTGTCAAAGCGAATTTCATTTTCAGCAGGGATAGATTATCACTACTTTTCGACTAAAATTCATACGGGGATTTTTGTTGACAGTTCAAGGAATGTGTTTGCGGCAAATGCTTCTACAACTGTGGCGCGTGGCTATTATCGCAATGGCAATAGTAATGAGTATATTAATTATTATCATTTTATTGAATTGCCACTCACAATGAATTTCCAACTGAATAAGAGCCAAAAGGTGGCATTCGTTTGGGAAGGAGGGTTGTCGTTATCCTATCTTATAAGCTCGGATGCCTTGCATTTCGATCCTGTTACAGATGTCTATTATAAAAACGATGGGTTTTTTAACAAAGCCCAACTAAATGCAGTTACAGCCCTCAAGATTGGTTTTCACATCCATAATTCTGATTTAGAGATCGGTCCTCAATTCCAATATGGCTTTACCAGATTACTAAACAAAGGCACGGCCAATCCGGAGCATCTCTTTTACAGCGGATTGAAGGCTTCTTTTATGCTTCGGAAAAAATAAATTTTTCATGCAACGTTTGTTTTGGTTAAGGGGTCAACTTGCAAAACTAATAATATGAAAAAGATTTTTTTGGTTGCAAGAGGTCTCTGCTTGGGGGCAATATTTACATTTTTGTTGTCCGGCTGCATAAAAGATAAGATCACGCGCACCTACCAAATAAGCACCCCTGTATACGAAGTTTTGACAAAATTCAGAGAGAGCATAAAAAGCGGGGCTGCAGCTGACATCGTGAACACAGGCAAGATAACCGTTTCCGGCAAATACATATTTTTATCTGAGCCTTATAAAGGCATCCATGTCATAGATAACAGCAACCCCGCAAGCCCAAAAAATGTTTCATTCATCAATATTCCAGGCAATGAAGACCTGGCTGTTACCGGTAGCACTTTGTATGCAGATGCCTATGGCGATCTGGTAACCTTGGATATCAGCGATCCGCTGCAAGCTGTCGCAAAAAATTTTGTTGCTAATGTTTTTCCTGACCACAGTATTTATTACTTAGGCGCTCCAATCAATGC
>DATMMJ010000202.1:0-2299 GCA_035569795.1 Puia sp.
CAGTGACCTTGATTGCATTCCCAAGGCATCCCAAAAACCCGGCTTAGCTTATAAAGATCCCATTGTGGAAGGAGCTCCTGGCCATGGCGAAGGTCATAATTCAGGTCAAGCAGTAATCATCTTCGCCGCGATTGCAGTGAAAGATTTGATGATCAAGAATCATATGCCTGGTACAATTATTATCTGGCCCGGCGTTGCCGAAGAATTACTTGGTAGCAAAGCATGGTATATACGAGATGGCTATTTTAAAAATGTAGACGCGTGCATCTTTACGCATGTAAGCGGCGCCTTCAGCGTTGGTTATGGCGATCCCGGAATGAACGGGCTTGTGTCTGTAAAGTTTTCTTTTGAAGGCGAAGCTGCACATGCAGCGCAAGCGCCATGGAGAGGTAAGAGCGCCCTAGACGCCGTTGAACTCATGGATGTTGGCTGGAATTTCAAGCGTGAGCATTTGAAGCCAACACAACGCTCGCACTATGTCATCACTGATGGTGGAGACCAGCCAAATGTCGTGCCTTCCAAAGCCGCCGTGTGGTATTATTTCAGGGAAAGAAATTATGATGATATAAAAATGATGTACGATGCAGGTATCAAAATTGCTCAGGGTGCCGCGCTGATGACTGACACCAAAATGAAATACCAGATCATTGGTACGGCATGGCCCGGACATTTTAACAAGCCGCTTGCTGAAGCCATGTACCTTAACATAAAAAGAGTGGGCATGCCAGAGTGGACTAGTGCAGACAGACAGCTTGCTGCCGCCGTGCAAAAATTAGTAGAAGCGCCAAAGATGGATGAAGATGGGAAACCCGTTGACGGGCTGAAAAATAAAGTGGATACCATCACAGGCTCGGTACCTTTTTCATGGGGTGGCGGCTCGGATGACATTGCCGATATCTCCTGGAATGTACCAACGATCGTGCTTTGGTATCCAGCAAATATCCCAGGCACCAAAGGCCACCATTGGGCTGATGCCATTGCAATGGCAACACCCCTTGCGCACAAAGGAACTTTAGCAGGTGCGAAAGCAGCTGCGCTGACTTTGATTGACATATTCACCACTCCAAAAATCATTGACAGCGCAAAAAGCTATTTTACTAATGTGCAGACAAAGGATACAAAATATAAACCCTTCATTACAGCAAGCGACCCGCCGCCCATTTATCTGAACAAAGAAACGATGGCCAAATACAGAGACGAAATGCGAAAATATTATTATGATCCGATGAAATATAAAACGTATTTAGAGCAGTTGGGGATTGTGTATCCAACACTAGAGAAAAAATAATGTCAGCTACTGACTCGCAGGCCTGATTTTGTGCGACTCAACTGACTGGTTTGATCCTGTTATTTGTAATAGCCGTAATTTGATCAGGCAATTAATACAGAAAAGTTATGATTTAATCTCTCATTTATTAAAAGTATACATTTTAAGGAAAGATATCATTCCATACTCAAACACTTCACCGGATTTGCCAATGCAGCTCTTATTGCCTGGTAGCCAACAGTAAGACACGCGAAAATTTCAGAAATAAGAATGGTTAATAAAAATATTCCAACGCCAATGTCTATTCTGTATGCATAATGTTGCAACCATTGATGCATGAAAAAATAAGCTAATGGAGTTGCGATTAAAAATGCAATGCCAATAAGAACTGTAAATTCTTTTGAGAATAAATAAACGATGCTGATTACAGATGCGCCTAATACTTTTCTAATGCCAATTTCTTTGGTACGCTGCACCGCCATGAATGAAACAAAGCCATACAAGCCAAGACAGGAAATAAATATGGCAATCCCTGCACATATTTTATACAATTGTGAGAGCTCGTTTTCCTGCTTGTAAAAGCTGGCAATCTTATCATCGAGAAACTGGTATTCATAAACAAAATCAGGATAAGTATGGTTCCAAAGCTTTTCTATTGCTGCCAAAGTTTGCTTCGCAGTTTGCGGTTGTATTTTTATGTTGATTGACCGGCATACCAATTTCCATGAACCAAGCACTATAGGCTTCATTTCTTGTTTCAGCGAGCTGCCGTTAAAATCTTTTACTACTCCAACAACAGGTGCAATTATACCTCCGTCGAAAATATTTATTTTTTTGCCTAAGATATCTTCGGGATTTTTAAAGCCTAATTTTTTAACCATCAGTTGATTCACCACAAATCCACTTACGGTGTCAGCCGGGTAATAGGGCCTGCCCGCGACAAACTGAATATCAAACGTTTTAAAGTAATCAGCATCTGCCCATTTAAATTCGGGGTCGAAGTCTGATTTTTTTACAGCATTATCAAATTTA
>DATMMJ010000203.1:0-8288 GCA_035569795.1 Puia sp.
CCTTTACACCACCTCTTAACAGGCTATCTATTTGTCTGGATATTTTATTTACATAAATGGAATCATCTTTGGCTTTCTGTCTTATTTCACTAATTACGTAAAACCCTTGTTTTTGCAACGAGTCGAGAATATTAGAGTATTCGTAAGGTCCCCACTCCGGAAATGACTGATTAATG
Source organism: Puia sp. (assembly GCA_035569795.1). GTDB lineage: Bacteria > Bacteroidota > Bacteroidia > Chitinophagales > Chitinophagaceae > Puia. Next base: position 177 of record DATMMJ010000203.1, read on the forward strand.
CCATTGTCTCCCAACTCAGTCACTGTTGCACCGTGGAGATAAAAAAGATATTTCCCATTTAAATCAATTTTTACAGGAATTGAGGAGCTTATAGTTTGTCCATGTACATTGGCACTAGTTGTATTTAAAACAAAAACATTATATGGCAGTAAGCTCTTCATAATTCTTTTAAATATGTCAACAATACCATTTCGCCAAAGGCAATTAAAAACCGCCCGGCGGGTCCACATTAATAATGGGCGCTGCGCCAATTGCAAGATCCATCAATTTATTGATGAATCAACACAGGAGAACAAAAGAAGGGTAAGCAGGTGCGAGCTGGAATCTAGCTGAATTATTTGTGGGCCCTTACCTAGGATTACAAATGTTTTACTGCCGGGATTTGTTTGTAATTAAAAACAAAACTGACCCTTGCATTCATTGGCTTCTTAATTTGTGCTCATCCTACTTTAGTTTGATTGTAAAACAATTTTTTTTAAAATCTATTTCGACCCTGTTTCAGAGCCTTAGCAGCGAATAATCTCTAATCCCTCTAGGAAAGTCGCTGAATATATTCTTCCCTTGAAATCAAAGCAGTATTGGTTGAATAAAGTCCTTTTAGGAAACTCCCTGATTTCCTGATTTTTTTTCCTGATTTTCCTGATTTGAAGATTCAACTTGCTCAATTTGCAATAGCCATTAGAAATTCAAAAGAACTTGGAACCATACATGCAAGCCAGCGAGACCTGATTGGGACAAATTGGAACACTTTCAATCTATGTTTATCCATGTTCAATTGCTCTGTAAAAAAAGTTGCTTCGCTTGAATATGACACGCAAAGCCTGTAACCTGAAGTAGCACAGATCGTCATTGAGCCTGCGCGCAAAGTGAGATTTATTACCCGGCATTAAAACCTACCCTCTACAAAACCTGTAGAGATTATAAATTGAGCGGTATCCCGCCAGTTCAGTTGGACCTTTAGAGTTTGTGAATGAAAAATACCATAAGGGTGATAGATCTGCATACGCGCATCTTAATATTTTGTAAAAAAGAAAGGGATGGAAAAAAACAAAACGCATTCAGATGACGGAAGATCTTATAAAAGAAGTAAAAGAAACGTTCACATCGATATTCATGTCACCAAGACGGAGCAATTCGTATTAAAAGAAAAAGCTTCTAAGACAGGGCTCTCGCTTTCCAGGTATCTCAGAGAAATTGGGATCAAGGCAGACCTCAAGATGAGACTGAGTGAAGAAGACAGGGATAAACTGAACGGGCTTATTGGGATGTCCAATAACCTGAACCAACTCTGCATGCTCGCACAACAAAAAGGGCTACTGAAAATCGCTTCACTTTTGGTCGATTTGAGAGATAAAATTGACAGATTATTAAACCATATAGAACGTGATTAGCAAAGTCGTTTCTGCCAGATCGTTTTACAGCTGTTGCAAGTATGTGTGCATGGATTCAAAAAGAGCCGTCGTGCTAGGCACCGAAGGAGTAAGAGGGCATAACTATAAGTTGATGGCAAAAGATTTCCTGATGCAGCAGCAATTGCGGCCGTCCAAACAAGGAGCCGTCTTTCATAGCATCCTTAGCTTCTATCCAGGGGAGAGGCCTACGGATGAGAAGATGATAGCCATTGCCCGCGAGTACTTGCAAAAAATAGGTATGGTCAATACCCAATATTCGATCACTAAGCACATTGACAAAGAGCATTTGCATATGCACTTGATCGCTAATAAGGTAAATAAAATGGGGCAAGCCATAAGGGAAGGTTGGATAGGTCTGCGATCGAAGAAAGTATCCGAAGCCCTGACTTTGAAATACGAAATGAGACAAGAATTGGGGAAGAATCTGAAACTTACGCAAATGGCAGCATTGAACAAATATGATGCAACCAAATATAAGATATACGAAGCTGTTTCTGAGGCATTGCCCAAATGCAAAAATTTTCTTGAGCTGCAGGAGCAGTTGCACCGGTTAGGGATAGGAATGCAACTTAAATACAGCTCCCAGCAAGGGCATTTGCAGGGAATCAGCTTCAAAATGGGTGACTATTGTTTCAAAGGCAGTAATATAGACCGTGGGTTATCAGCCAAAAAACTTGAGCGAAATCTAGAAATTAACTACGATCAAATTTTAAATCGCGAGATAAAACGGCACCTATAGATGCTGCAAAAAAAGTAAAGTAAAGATTATGAATGAAATTGTATTTGAAACGTTGGTTGAACAGCTTGAAAAAATAAATAAGTCCATCCAGGCATTGACCACGAGGATAGAAGCGATTCCTGATTACGGTGAGGGGTACAACCAAATGCAAGAGCAGCAGCGAATGATCCAAACTCAGATCAAAAGTATCTCTGAGGAGATTTCTATTCCGGTAAATGAGATCACTGAATTAAAACAGGAGGTCTTAAAATTAATCGCGCAATTAAAAGAACCGCTTCTTCAAAAAGTGATGCACATCCATTATCTCAGCAAACCTCTACTGGCGTCGATCGTGTTAGTGATGATAATACTTGGACTTGGGGTGTGGTTATCTAGTGAGATGGACGTTGTTTCAACAATGAAAGAAAACGATATCAAATATCGTATGTTGAATTTGTCATCGGATAATAACCTGACCCGTGCGTTGTACAAAGCGGACAGCATGTTCTTATATGACCCTGATACAATGCGAAAAGAAGTCGATGCAGCAGAATTCCGACGTATGGAAATGATGCGTAAATCAGAGCGTTTTTCGCCGAAGCTACCTCAGAAACAAAAAGCAAAATCCAATAAAGCCATGAACTAACGCCAATTGCTACTTCCGTTAGACCTTGGTAGCAAGTCTTCCAAAGCTATCTTAAAGGTTTTCCGGAGCAGTTTTTCATTTTTCATCTTTCCTTCATTTTGGACTAGTAGGTTTGTCCTGTTATCAAATTAATCAAACAATTAAAAAACTCTTTATGAAAGCGAAATTATTATTGGCAGCAGCATTACTGATGTCCGCAGCTTCCTTTGCGCAGCAAGTGGATGCTAAAAACACTCAGTCAACAGCAAAAAGTTCTACTTCAGCTACGACGTCTAGCAGCGCAAGCATAAGTTCGAACTCTTCTGCTCAGGTGAAAACCAGCGCTTTAAAAACCACGCAGCAGCACGCCAAAAAGGCTAAAAATGAGATTCAGAATCAAGCGACTGCAGAAAAAGCGAAGGCAACCACCGATGCGAAAAAGGTAGCCGCTTCAACCAAAGAAACACATGAGGCTAACGCGAGCGCCGAGACTTCAGTAAACGCAAACGCAAAAACTGGTACCCAGAGCAATAAAGTAAACCAGGATGCGTCTTTAACCAGCAAGTCGGAAGTTTCAGCTGCTGAAGCAAAAAAATCAGCGGCAACACTTAACCAGAAAGGCCAGTCAGTGGCGAAAGAAAAAACTGCCGAAGGCGATAATACCGCTGCAGCAGCGAAGGCACAAACGACTAAAAGTGTAGCAGAAGCCGGTGACAAAACAAAGGAGGAGATGAAAAAAACAAATGCGGATTCTAAGACAACCGTAAGTTCCAGCTCTTCTTCGGCCGTCAAGACAAGCAATGGTGTTCAGCATCCAGTGAAGCCAAAAGCATCGTCAATTAAAATGCATAGTCAGATCAAAAGCAACGCAGGTATTAAGATCAAATAAACATTTCAAGAGCAGGTTTTCGCCAGATGTTGGTGAAAACCTGCTCCATTGTACAGAACATGAATAGCATGGCACAATTTTTCCGATTGAGATTATTATTGATTGCATCAACTTTAATTGTTGGGCGAGCTAATTCCCTGGCAAATTCAGGCAATCCAAAACCTTATTTTCATTTGAGATATGATATCAATATTCTGAGATCGTTTTGCGACACAGTGCCCGAAAATAAAAAGGAAAATGGAGACGGCGCGACCAATAAGCAGCCATCTCAGATAAAGGAAGTTCCCAAGTCTCGAAAACAGCCAGCGCCAATAGCTGTACCTGGAAATATGACCAATGTAAAACCAATAAAAGTTATAAAACCAAAGATCATTAAGCCGATTATTAAAATAAACTAACATAAAAATTATATCCCTTATGAAACTACTAATCATCTTGATGTTTTCAGGCCTGTGGAGTATAGATTGTCTGGGCCAAAAGGATAGTAGCATTGCACAGTCAGATGACAGCGCGAAGAATAAATCTACCCTGACTTTTGGCGCTGTCTATTGCAACAATGCGGATTATTATGGTCAGAAAGCTGAGGAAAATATTCCATACATCGCGCTCGCCACAACGTACCGCTTCGGTTCAGGTATTTATTTTTCCGGGCTTGCTTACAGGCTGCTCAAAGATTCGGGGCGCATTGTTTCAGCAGGCAACCTCGGCGTCGGCTACGATTTTAAATTGAGCAAGAAATGGACGGCAGGAATTAGCTATAGCCACACATTTTACCCGTCATACTCCCCGTTGCTACAGGCGGCTAACCCGGATAATGCCAGCGCTTCGCTGACGTATGAAAGCTTTTTAAGCTCAAAAATAAATGTCGACTACGCCTTTGGGAAAGCCACCGACTTATTTGTAACAGCAGGCACTGGCAAGCAGATAAGTATTGGGCACATAACCAGTAAGGACATTATTACCATTAACCCAACTATAGACGTCACAGCCGGTACACAACATTTTTACCAGACTTATTTAACGGAAAAAAGGCTGGAGGATAGTTTGCTCGGGATTCTGTTAACGCCAATCACCGGGAACCCTCCATCCCAGAGTTCCACTACTCAAATGACCACTCAGTTCAATGTATTGTCGTATAATTTCAAATGCCCGGTTGCTTATAGCAGGTCGGGATATATGCTGGAAATAAATTACCAGCTTTCCTTGCTCAGCGATAAGGCACAAAGCGGGGCGGGTAATAAAAATTCATTTTTCAGCGCGAGCTTTTACTATCAATTCTAAAGACCATGAATGTATTGATTGTGGAAGACGAAAAGTCAATGGCGCTTGAAATGGAGTTCTTTTTGAAAAAGGCATCCTATCTATGCGACCTGGCTTTTACGGGCAAGCAGGCAAGGAAAATGATGGAAGGCCATCCTTATAATTTTATCCTGATTGATCTCGGACTCCCAGATCTGGATGGCCTGGAGGTTCTGAAAGAAGCAAAGAGAGTCTGTCCTGATGCTTCCTATATTATCCTCACTGCGCGCGGGGACCTTGAGGACAGGATAAAGGGCCTGGACCTGGGAGCCGACGATTATCTCCCCAAACCCTTTTCTCTGCTCGAGCTGCAATCCAGGATGCAAGCCATCTTGCGTAGGAAATCCGGGCTGAATGATTCTAGTGTCCCCGTTGGCGATTTTCTGGTGGACATGAACAGACGCATGGTTTTTTTTGAAGAAAAAGAAATAGAATTATCGCGCAGAGAATTTGATCTGCTGAGCTATCTGTTACTGCACAAAAACAGGCCACTTACCAGGGCTCAGCTTGGCGACCATGTATGGGGGGAATTCTCTGCAGATGATTATGACTCAAACTTTATTGATGTGCACATAAAAAATATCAGGAAAAAAATGATGGCATTTGCTTCCGTAGAATGGCTTCAGACTGTCAGGGGAACTGGTTATAAGATAAAAATTTGATCGTGAAACTCCTTAGCAAACTAACCCTTTATTCTACACTTTCAAAAACAGTAATTGTTCTGGTTTTCATATTGTTGCTTCCCCGACTGGTAAATGACGTGGCTTCGCAATACACCAACTATTACCTGAATGAGCAGAAAAAACAAGTGCTAGATAACATCTACAAAAAGGGAATAGACTATTATTTTGAAGGCGACTCCAGTTATGGAAGTTACACCATGTTGAAAGAAGAGTATATCTCGCTTGAAGCAGCCTCCGATGATTTTCCGTCTGACACGATAATAACGGCGAAAAGGATTGTAGAAAATGATACGTTGACTTACAGGCTGCTTGATTATGTTTTCTTTTATGGGCACAAGAAATACCTTTTAGAGATTGGCAAAACCCTTGCAGCAATTGACCAGTACAACAAGCCATTACAGCGGGTAGCCTTATATGCGCTCATAGGATTAGTAGTTTTTACACTCATCTTTGATTTGATTTTTACGCGCCTTGTGCTGCGGCCGCTCAATCTTATCATCCGCACGAAACTTCATAACCAGAAATTCCCTTTCAAAGAAAATCTTTTACCTATACGCACATCCACTACTGATTTTAAATACCTCGATAATTCATTGATAGACCTCATGAATAAAATCAAAGAGGCTTTTGAAAAAGAAAGAGAATTCACTTCAAATGCTTCCCATGAACTGATGACACCCATCAGCATCCTTCAGAACAAAATAGAAAACCTGATGGTCGACAGCGAAATGACAGAAGAAACAGTGGAAAAAATCATGGGGATGATGAACACGCTGAACCGGCTAAAAAAGATTGTGCGTTCGCTTTTGTTGATTTCCAGGATTGAAAATGATCAGTTTGTAAAAACAGAGCAAGTCAAGCCATTTATTATAATTCAAGAAATAATTACCGAACTTGATGATCGCCTGGAAGCCCGCAAGTTAAGGTTGCGGCAATCTGTATCGCAAAACATGATTTTGAACCGCATCAATCGGGTTCTTATTTTTCAGCTTTTCTATAACCTGATTAATAATGCGATCAGGTACAATAACGAGGAGGGGGAGATTGAAATTACTGATCAGCTTATCCAGAACCAGTCGTATACCATCCTGATAAAAGACACGGGCGTAGGAATTCATAAAAATGAGATAGAAACCATCTTCAACCGTTTTAAAAAGTCAAGCAAAACAGAAGGCGAGGGATACGGGCTTGGCCTGTCCATTGTCAAAAGCATTGCTCAATATCATAATATTGGGATACTAGTACAATCTGAACGAGGTGAGGGCAGTGTTTTCAGCATCGTTTTTTCGCCGGAGCATTTTGCATAAGAAATTAGAAGCGATTTGCATGAATTCTATGTAAAAGCCACCGACGAGTCTAGTTATACATGGTCTGACATGAGTTCAAGAGCAAAATTATTAACTGTATCTATTGCATTTGGTAATGCTTTCTCTTTAAGTTCTGGAAGTAAAGCTCCTTCGACCCGAAAAACTTTAATATCAGTCATACCAATAAAACCCAACGCTGTCCTTAAATAGGATTCAGTAAAGTCATGACTTTTCATAGGTCCTTCAGAATACACACCGCCTGAAGCAATAGCCAGATATACTTTCTTGCTCGTCACCAACCCTTCAGGGACGCCGTTTGCGTAGCGAAAGGTAACACCCGCCCTGACGATATGATCAATCCATGCTTTTAATGTGGAAGGGATGCCAAAATTATACAAAGGCACCCCGATGACAATTATATCTGCCTCCATCAATACTTTAATAGCCTCGTCGGAACGCTTGATTGCTTCTTTGTGTTCGGGCGTTCGTAATTGTTCAGGAGTATAAAAAGAACTAAAGTGCGTTTGGTCTAAATGGGGAAAAGGGCTTTTGGTTAAATCGTGTATATGCACACTGCTCCCCGGATAAGCCGATGAAAGTTTTTGGATTATTGCATTTGATAATTTGTTGCTAAAAGATTCATTTCCCTTAACACTTGAAACGATATGGAGGATCTTTTTCATTTTGTTTTTTCGTCGTTTGTAATTATTTCTTAATGATTGAAAAACAAAACTATCTCAAAGATAGTTTACAATTGATATGGATTTCCTTGTGGAAAGTAATTTCCCTTAGGAAACTAGGTCAAAATAGTATACAAATGAAGTCGAATGAATCAATCCTATAAACCGCTTTGGTTTTTGGTAACTTCAAAGTAAATGAAAAAAAAAGGAAGGGCCCTCACCCTTCCTTCTTTTATTTTGTTTTATCAAATGTTTTTATTGATAACCGTGATTCTGCTTTAGGACTATCTTTCCACTTGCATTTTCAATATCTAATTCATTTAGCGGGATAGCAAAATATTCATTTGTCCCAGCTGTGAAATGAGACGAAGAGCCATTAATTTTATAAAAACCGCTCCTGTTCTGCTCCACGGCAACGTACGCATTCAAGGTAGCTGCCATGGAACCACTTCCATTGTCCCATCTCGCCAGGTCGAAGAAACGCTGGCCCTCCATAGCA
>DATMMJ010000204.1:0-5984 GCA_035569795.1 Puia sp.
AAAAAAAAAAAAATGTTTGTTTAAAGATATGCTTAAATGAGATATGCATCTATTGATTTCATATTCAGAACAATAATACCAAAATGAGAGTAGCAGTATTCAGCGCAAAATCTTATGACCGCGAATATCTCGGAAAATTCAATAGCAATAATAAGCATGAGCTGACTTATTTTGACGCTTCCCTAAATACAGACACAACGAATCTGACTATGGGATTTGAGGCCGTTTGCATTTTTGTAAATGATAGAGTGGATAGCCAAACAATGGACAAGCTGGCGGGAAATGGCATTAAAGTGGTTGCCTTACGCTGTGCCGGATTTAATAATGTTGATATTGAAGCTGCGGCCAATAAAAAGATCAAAGTTGTCAGGGTACCTGCCTATTCGCCTCAGGCTGTTGCAGAACATGCGGTAGCGCTGATTCTAACACTGAACAGAAAAACACATAAAGCATACAATAGGATCCGGGAAGGAAATTTTTCTTTAGAGAGATTGATCGGCTTCAATTTGTACAATAAGACAGTTGGTGTATTGGGGACTGGGAAGATAGGTGCAATTTTTTGTGGCTTGATGCTGGGTTTCGGATGCAAAGTGATAGCCTATGACAAGTACGAATCTGATGCACTGAAGGGAAGGGGGATTGAATATAAATCTTTTGATGAGATCCTGGAGCGATCAGACATTATTTCTCTACATTGTCCACTCACAACCGAAACACATCATCTTTTTAACGCGGGCGCATTTTCCAAAATTAAAAAAGGCGCAATGATAATCAATACCAGTAGGGGCGCGGTCATTAAGACCTCTGATGCAATTGATGCATTAAAAAATGAACGATTAGGGTATCTTGGAATTGATGTGTATGAACAAGAAGAGAAATTATTCTTTAAAGACTTGTCAGAAAGTATCATTCTGGATGACCTGATATTGCAATTAATTAGTTTCCCAAACGTCCTTATTACATCTCATCAAGGCTTTTTTACCAAGGAAGCATTGGATGAAATTGCATTGACGACCATAAAAAATCTGTCAGATTTCGAAAACGGGCTGCCGCTTGACAACGAAGTAAAGGGCTGATGAGACAATATTTGTAATTTTTAAAATTTAAGTAGACTAAAATGACAACATATATCTCCATCCTAAGAGGCATCAATGTGAGTGGACACAAAATAATTAAGATGGAGGCTTTAAAGCAAATGTATGATAGCCTTGGGTTTAAAAACGTAAGGACCTACATTCAGAGCGGGAATGTCATATTTCAGTATAAAACTACGCAAACACAAAACTTAGCTAACAAAATTTACAAAAAAGTAATTGAACAGTTTACGTTTGAAGTTCCTGTAATCGTTATGGAAAAGGAAGAGCTTAAGAATATTGTTGACAATAATCCATTTGTAGGAGATCAGTCAAAGGACACCGCTTATCTCCACGTGACTTTTTTATCGGGTCTGCCTGCAAAGATTCATGTTGAAATGTTAAAGGCGGGGCACTACACGACGGAGGATTTTTCGATTTCAGGTAAAGCCATTTATTTGTATTGCCCAAATGGCTATGGCAACGCTAAACTCAACAATAATTTTCTTGAAAGCAGATTGAAAGTAACTGCAACCACCAGGAACTTCAAGACAACAATGGAATTGCTGAGCATGGCAGAACAATTGGCAACTTAGTGAAACTCGGGGCGGCGTGGACGGGGCGAACAATTTTTTTTTCATTTTAAAATGAGATAAAAAAATGAGCTTGGAATTGTTTCTAAATTCTGCATGGGGGGTTTCTTTTAATTCCCCAATACCGTTGTATAATGGTCCAAGGCGCTAGATAATTTGAAGTGTGGCAGAGCAGTTAAGAAAATTTCTTTATTTCGTTTGCTATGTGACAAAGGCCTCCAGGAGTCGCATTACTTCTGCGCCTTGATGACCGCTACACGGGTTGGAGCATTCATCTAAAAGGTACTGTACCGTGGTTTCAATCATGGGTTGCTGTACATGCTGTAGCACCTCAAACGGAAGAGTGGTTGTTTTCCCAGCTGCAAGCAGCGTGATGGTAGTGCCACTAAAAAAATTGAAACTAATTTTGCCAGTAGTGCCAATTATTTGGCAATCGTCATTTGCTGCTGCAGCTGCGGTGTTAAAACACCAGGTGCCATTGAAAGCGATGCCATTTTTAAATAAAATATTTCCTGCGACCATATCGTCTGCAGCATAGATGCCCCCCTGATTGGTGGCGATGCCAGTCACTTTTAGAACCGGACCAAAAAAATGATACATCAAATCCAACTGGTGTGGAGCAAGATCGTGAAATAGGCCCCCACCCGATATCGCCGGGTCAACCCGCCAGGCAATTTTTTCATCGGCAAGTTCAATTTTGGTTAGCGGAGGTTTAGATAATTCAATATGCGCAAAAAGGACCTCTCCGATGGCTTTATCGTCTATCAACTGTTTTATTTTTATAAAGCGTGGCTGCCTGCGGCGGTAATGTGCCACAACCAGCTTTACTTTGTTTGTGTCTGCCGCAGCTGCGATATTTTTTGCAGAGGCATAATTGAGTGCCATCGGTTTTTCCACATACACAGGTTTGCCGGCATTAATTGCGGCAAAAGTATATTCTTCGTGCGAAGATGGGGGAGTAGCAACATAAATTGCATTTATTTCAGGATCGTTGATAAGTTCTCGGGCATCACTATACCACCTCGGAATATGATGCCTTCGGGCATAGTCTTGGGCCTTTGCGCCATCGCGACGCATTACAGCCATCAAACAGGAGTTTGCTACTTTATTAAATGCAGGTCCGCTTTTCAATTCGGTTACGTCCCCGCAACCGATGATTCCCCACTTAATTTTATTCATAACAATAGATGGATGGAAAAATTATCATGAAAGTATCAATCAATTGTCTTTTGCATCCTTGCAAGCAAGCTAATTATTTTTGATTTCGGATCACCCTCGCCAAGCGTTTCTATGGGAAGGAAACCTTTATAACCGGATAACTTAATAATCTCCATTAACTTATCCATGTCTATCTGTTTTTCTGCACCATTGAGGAAAACATTTTCCTTGATCTGCCAGTTGACGGCATGTTTTGCCGACTTAGCAATTTCTTCATATGGATTGAGTACCCGGTAGCTACCAGTATCTAAAATAATGCCTAACCAATCTGAATGGATTGCTTCAATGATCTTAATCAGTTGATCGGCAGTTTGAATGAAATCATTGTGATTTTGTAAGCCGATAATAACACCATGTTGTTTTCCATAATCCACGCAAGTTTGAATATCATTCAGCATCCAATCAGTCACCTGGTCTGCAGTGAGGCCTTCATTTTTTTGATTGCCGGCAAATATCCTGATCACCGGCGCTCCAATTTTTGCTGCTACTTCTATCCAGTTTTTCACAAGCACCACTTCCTGGTACCGCTTGGTTCTATCGGCAATCGTGAAATCGTTGCGAACACCCGTCCCGCTAATTTCAAGTCCCAGGCTGAATGCCTGTCTTTTTATTTGAAATACATATGTATCAGTTGGCACTTGCGGGTATCCCTTAAAATAATAAGCCGTTAAATCTACTCCCTCAAATCCGGTGGCTGCGCAAAAATCAAGCACTTCATTGATGGTCATCTTTCCACTTAATAAGGGTTCATTAAAACAAAAAGCATTGAGGCTTGTCTTTAACCCGGTTGTATGTCCGTAATTTTTTTTTGCAGGTGCGGGCCTAAAATTTAGTGCCCCTCTTGTTGATGCCAGGCCAGGCAGTCCAACTGCTGTTGTTAAAAATCTTCTTCTACTCAGGTGATTTTTCATAACAAAAGGCGGGTTATCATCCATTTTTGAAAAAGTATGGTAGGGAGGAAAAAGCCAACGATCGCTCTATTTTACTTAGGTTGGACAGGAATCTTCGCGGCCTGCCTGGCAAGCAATTTCCATTGCCCTTGTTGTTTTTGCCAGATAAGCAAAACCATAATATCAGCTTTTCCGGGAACATTATTATTATTGGTATCAGCAACGAGGTGATGCCTGACGACGGCAACATCACCGGTAATCTGTATGGTTTGATCAGATAAGCTGATAGACGTGAATACAGAGGTACCTTTCACAAACTCAGCTATAAATGCAGCTTTATCTTCTACCAGGCCACTGGAGTGGCCATAGCTGAGTTCCTCAGCAGACAGTTCTCCAAGAATCGTCTTATTTGCGGTTAACATCGCCTCTCGAAGTTTTTCCACACGTGCGGCAATATCTTGGGAGTCCTTTGATTGTGCACATATTGTGGAGATCCCCAACAGGAAGCACAACAATGCAGAGAAAGTATGGGTATTCATAAAATAAAAATGTTTGTGCGTGCCGCTAATTTAAGGATAAAGCAGCGGTTATTTTTATAATTTTACCTACATTCATTTGTAGTTCGGAAAAATTTTGATGCTAAACTCAAATCATGAACCGACGCAACGCCGTTAAAAATCTTTTAATAGGATCCGGTGGACTCATCACACTTCCTTTCTGGATGGAAGCTTGTGGAATTAGCGACAAAAACACACACCAGAGTTCTTTTTCTGTGGCGGAACAGCATATGCTTTCCAGTATTACCGATACAATTATCCCGGCAGGCAATTCTGTTGGTGCTTTAGTTGTCGGAGTGGATAAATATTTGCAAAAACTCCTTGATGACTGCTATGAAAAGCCTGTGCAGGAAAATGTAAAAAGACAAATTCAGTCTTTGGATACATCTGCCAAAACAATGTATGCAAAATCATTTGCTGCGTGCGATCAACCTCAACGACAAGCACTGCTATTGAAATATTCCGTTTCACTGAACAAAGAGGAAAAGGATTTTTTTGAATTGATGAAAACTGAAACCATCCGGGGATTCAATACATCCCAAAAAGTAATGGAGGAATTTCTTGGTTACAAAGTCGCACCCGGCCATTATTACGGTTGCGTGAACGTAAAAACCTAAGCTATGCCCGATGATAAAACACAAAGCGCAAAACAAAGGACCTACGATGCTATCGTGATTGGTTCAGGTGCCAGCGGAGCTTGGGCAGCAAAAGAACTTTGCGATAATGGAATAAAAACAATGGTGCTTGAACGGGGCCGGGACGTGAGGCATATCACCGATTATCCAACCGCATCCAAGGCGCCCTGGGAATTTGCACACAGAGGCACTGTATCCATTGAACAAAGAAAAGATTATCAGGGAGCCCGGTTTTTACGGGAAGAAACTTTGCACTGGGCGCTGAAAGATGATGAGCAGCCTTTTGTTCAGGAGAAACCTTTTCGCTGGGTGCGCGGCTATCACATGGGCGGTAAATCATTGTTATGGGCAAGGCAGACTCAGCGCTGGAGTGATCTTGATTTTGAAGGACCAACGCGGGATGGGTTCGCAGTTGACTGGCCCATTCGCTATAAAGATATTGCTCCGTGGTACAGCTATGTTGAAAAATTTGTCGGCATCTGCGGCAATAGGGACGGCCTTCCCGAATTGCCAGACAGTGAAGTGATGGCTGGTTTTGAAATGAGTTGTATTGAACAGTATTTCAAAGAAAACCTGAATACAAATTTTAAAGACAGACATTTGATACAAGCGCGTTGTGCGCATCTGACCGATCCACAGCCGGTGCACCAGCAGCAGGGAAGGACCAAATGCCAGAACCAGAACATGTGCAACAGAGGCTGCGTATTCGGTGGTTATTTCAGCAGCAATGCATCCACTTTACCCTGGGCTTTAAAAACTGGCAAACTCAGCATCCGGCCTTATTCAGTCGTCCACTCCATCATTTACGATGAAAAAAAAGGGAAGGCAACGGGCGTAAGAATTGTTGATGCTTTTAGTAAGGAGATGATAGAGTATTATGCTGCTGTTATTTTTGTAAATGCATCAGCACTAAATAGTAATGCAATATTATTAAATTCTACCACGGGGCGGTTTCCCAACGGACTTGGTAATGACAATGGCTTATTGGGGAAATTTATTGCATGGCACAATTACCGTG
>DATMMJ010000205.1:0-5340 GCA_035569795.1 Puia sp.
ATGATATTGAGATAACCAGAGAAGCACCCAATTACAGTAGATAATATTTCCCATTTTTTATTGGGCCGCTTTCGGGCGGCTTTTTTATTTTGTACCTTTCTGAAAAAAAATATTTGATGAAGATATTTTGCAGCCTTTTGCTTATCGTGTTTTTGTTCTTTACTCGTTCCATTTCATTTTCACAGACAACAGATACATGCCGAATTCGCATCAGCCTGCTCACTTGCGGACCCGGTGAAGAACTGTACTCTATATTTGGACACACTGCTATTAGAGTGGTCGATAGTAGTGCCAAGATGGACTTCGTTTGTAACTATGGAACTTTTGACGACTCCGACCCCTACTTTTACTTCAAATTCACCCGTGGCATTATGCGCTATGCCTTATCCATAGATTCTTTTACTGATTTTATGCGGGAATACATCTCCGACAAGCGCAGCGTTACGGAGCAAATATTGCAATTGAGCTGCAACGAAAAAGAACATCTCTTTGATGCATTGAATGATAATGCAAGTGAGAAAAATCGTTATTATAACTATCAGTTTTATGTCGACAACTGCACGACAAGGGCAAGAGATATCATTAAAAGAAATACGATCGACCAGATCATTTTTAAAAATATCTTACCACAGAAAGTACCTACATTCCGGGAACTTATCGATAATTATCTTGATAGCGGTCTTCAATACTGGAACAAATTTGGCATTGATTTATTACTAGGCAGCCAATTAGATAAACGTCCAACCAATGAGCAAGCGATGTTCCTTCCCGATTATCTGATGAAAGGCTTTGACAGCGCATCACACCACGGGGAAAAATTAGTTGGTAAAAAACAGATACTCCTGGAAGCAGTTTACAAACCACCGACGGTCGCCTGGTTTACCCCTTTCACTTTATTTTCCGCTATTGCTTTGGTCTTTGTTTCGTTATCATTCAGCAAAAATGAAAGGACACAAAAATTAATGTTTACGGCCGACATCATCTTCTATTTGTTACTTGGACTACTGGGACTTACGATAGCGTTTTTATGGCTTGGACGTGTTGATGCGGTTTGCAGGAATAACCTGAATATTCTATGGGCATTGCCCTCACATGTGGTTATGGCATTCTACACGAAAACAAAACGGCCCTGGGCCAGAAATTATTTTCGCGCAGTTGCATTCATCGCATTTATTTTGTTAATTGGATGGGCCTGGTTGCCACAAAAACTAGACATCGCTTTTGTCCCATTGTTGATAATCATCACTGCCAGGAGCATTTTCATCAGCAAAAAAATGATTTATGGATGAACAAAGTTGGCTGGATGTAAATGTCGAAAAAATATTTTACAGAAAAGTGGGCACCGGGACGCCAGTTGTTCTGGTACATGGCTTCGCAGAAGATGGCAGTATCTGGGATAAACAGATTGATAAATTGAAAAATGACTTTGAGTTAATTGTTCCCGACTTACCTGGCAGCGGCAAATCAACCAATGGGCTGCTTTCAAGTATTGACAGCTACGCAGATTTCCTTAAAGCCCTTTTAGATAAAGAAGCAATAAGATCATGCATTATGATTGGCCACAGCATGGGCGGCTACATCACATTGGCTTTTGCTGAAAAATATGCAGGGATGCTAAAGGGGTTTGGCCTCATTCATTCTACGGCATATGCAGATAGCGAGGAAAAAAAAACAATGAGGAAAAAAAGCATCGTGCTCATACAAAACTATGGTGCAACTGAATTTATAAAGCAGTCCATCCCAAATTTGTTTTCTGATCATAGCAAAAAAAATCATCCGGAGATGATTAAAGAATTAATTCACAAATATGACAACTTTAACCCGGTCGCACTCGTATCTTATTATGAAGCTATGATGCAAAGGCCTGACAGAACAAATGTGCTGCAAGATTTCAAAGGCCCGATCCTGTTAATACATGGAGAGCATGATAACGCGGTTCCTTTGGCTCAGAGCCTCCAACAAAGCCATATTCCCGGATTTTGTTATATTCATATCCTTAAAAATGCTGGGCACATGGGTATGTGGGAAGCGCCTGGTGTGGTAACTAATTTCCTGACAGCCTTTATAAAAAACGCTGCTCTATGATTCGTAAACTGATGAAATCAGGATTTGTGGTGGTTTTCATGCTTGTTTTTTCACCGGCATTTTCTCAAAATCAGTCGTGCCCGATAAATATTAGTTTCTCCACAGGCAATCTTACGCATTGGGCTGCCTATACTGGCAACAATAAAAATGGTAACGGGCCGAGTGCTATACTTGCAAGGTATGATTCTGCCCAAGGTCCGCCATTTGGGACAATTGGGGTGGTATCAATCACTGAATATGGGCTTGCTTCTGTGGATGGAATCCAGGTAATTACCAACCCGAGCTTCGATCTTTTTGGTGGCTTTGCAACAATTCCCACCATCAACGGGTATCAATATAATTATTCCATACTTTTAGGTTCTACGTCTATCACAAGAAGCAGTAGCGGTGGTGCAGGCGGTGGATATGTAAGGGGAGTAAGTTATCTAATCAATGTCCCAGCGACGCCTGCCAATAAGCCATATACCATGACCTACGCATACGCCATGGTTCTTGAAAATGGCGCTCACAATTCCGTAAATCAGCCAATGTCCCGGGCTATTTTGAGCACCAGCACTGGAATAATCAACTGTGCATCGCCTGAATACTTTTTACCAACAAAAAACAATGCAAATCCGAACGGTGGCGGTGCAACATTAGATACTGCTGCAGCAGAAGCTAATGGCTTCTCCTTAAGCACGCAGCCATCACCAAACCCAAACCCAAATTCCAATCAGCCTAACGCACCACACCTGCAAGACGTCTGGACTAAAGGCTGGACTGAAGTTACCTTTGATCTCTCGCCATATCGTGGCCAACAGGTTACGCTAACCTTTGAAGCAGACAACTGCGTGCCGGGCGGTCATTTTGCTTATGCTTATATTGCGGTAAGAAACACATGCGCAGGATTATTAATTAGCGGTGATTCGATTGCATGCATTAACAGCAACACTAAGTATTCCGTCCCTGCCCTTGCAGGAGCCACATATAAATGGTCTGTACCAAGCGATTGGGTTATTGATTCGGGCAGTAATGGCAATATTGTTACTGTAAGTGTTGGCCAACAAAATGGTTTTATAATTGCAAATGAACAAAACAGTTGCGCCAATCTTGCAGACACGTTAGCAGTCAAAACAAATCCACCAACTATACCGGGCAATGTTACTTCGAACGCAGAGATTTGTGCCGGGAATAACTCAACACCATTAACATTAAGCGGTAATGACGGAGGTATAATAAGCTGGATATCGTCTGTCGATGGGACAAATTGGTCCCGGATTGGTGATCAGACAACATCTTACATTGCACAAAACTTGACGACAACCACTATATTCAAAGCGTTGGTTCAGAACGGGTCCTCGTGCGCGTTAGACAGCAGCACCGCGGCAACTATTACAGTTGACCCTAAAAGCGTTGGAGGATCTATTTTACCATCCGACACCAACTATTGTGCAGGCCAGGTTATTAATACGCTTTTTGCCATCAAAGGCAACACTGGCAATGTTCTCAATTGGCAATCCTCGCAGGACAGCGTCAACTGGATCGACGTGAATCCGCAAAACACGGATACATTTTATAATGTGACAAGTCTGAACGGGACAACACATTACCGTACAATCGTCAAAAGCGGAGTATGTCCTCAAGACACGAGCACCGTGGCTAATATGTATTTGTATCCGACACTTTACCCACAAGCTTCCATCGACCCGGCTGACACTACCATTTGTTACGGAACAACGGCGTCTCTCAATGCGCTGGTATCTGTCGGGACCAACTACACCTGGGCAAATACGGAGCCTTTGAATAATGCAGGAAATGGGAGCATTCCATCTGTGCCTGCACTCCTAAATGCGGCGGCGGCTCCCCTAAAAAACACAGATTATATCTTAAATATTCAAAACGCTGGTTGCCCAAATACCTTAGCAGAGACATTTCATGTAGGTGTAGTTGCTCCAGTGATTGTGAATGCAGGTAATGATACTTCTGTCGTTATTAACCAGCCGGTTCAATTCAATGCAACCAGCAACGACACGACTGAAGACATATTTTTATGGTCTCCCCCGTCATATCTCAACAACCCCAACATATCAAACCCAATTGCAATTTTTAACTCTGGAGTGGATACCATCTCCTATCAGGTGAGAGCAACGGATGCTTTTGGCTGCTTTGGTTTAGCGACCATTAAAGTGAAAGTGTTCAAAACTTTGCCGGATATTTTTGTTCCTACGGCCTTCACGCCGGGTAAGGCTAGCAACAATATTTTTAGACCCATTGCTGTAGGCATTTCTACGTTACAATTTTTCAAAGTGTATAACAGATGGGGGCAAATGGTATATAGCACTGCGCAAATGGGCAAGGGATGGGATGGAACTCTTGGAGGCAAACCACAGGATGCAGGCACTTTCGTCTGGATGGTTCAGGGCGTAGACTACACGGGTAAGACACTCTCCAAGAAAGGGACAATGGTGCTCATAAGATAAAAAACTTTTATCACTTTGCCAGTCAATAAATCCAAAAATCTGGACTCAGATCTGATTTTTTTCTCTCTGTCATTTGCAATAGATTGCAAGCTCCATTAAAGATTATATATGAACAATATTGTTTTGATCACCGGAGCAAGTTCAGGCTTTGGAAATGCATCTGCAAAAAAATTCGCATCCAGTGGATATGATCTTATTATCACAGGCAGAAGAAAAGACAGATTAGACGAAATAAAAAAAGAACTGGAAGAAAAATATCAAACAAGAATAATTGTACGCGCATTTGATGTTCAAAATAAACAAGCAGTATTCTCAGCTTTGGAAAGCCTTCCGGATCAATGGAAAAACATTGATGTGCTGATCAATAATGCCGGACTCGCACTGGGTAGGGATTTCTTTGAAGAGGCTAACTTGGAAGATTGGGAAACAATGATCGCGACAAATGTGAACGGCCTTTTGTATGTTTCAAAAGCGATTCTGCCCTATATGATCAAAAACAAAAAAGGGCATATCATAAATATCGGTTCTACTGCCGGCAAAGAAGTATATGAAAAAGGTAATGGTTACTGTGCGAGTAAGTTTGCAGTCGATGCAATATCACAGGCGATGCGTATCGACCTGCTTCGGCATAGAATAAAAGTAACTTCCATAAACCCCGGAGCAGCAAAAACAGAATTTTCTACAGTTCGCTTTAAAGGAAATGAGCAGCAGGCGGCAAAAATCTACGAAGGTTATGAGCCCTTGAATGCAGAAGATGTGGCCGGAGTGATTTATTATTGTGCCAGCCTTCCCCAAA
>DATMMJ010000206.1:0-5812 GCA_035569795.1 Puia sp.
GCCAGAACGAGCGATTGGAGATATGGAACAAAATTAGAAATGGCGAATTAAAGATTCTTCTTGGAGCCCGGTCATCACTTTTTCTTCCCTTTGAAAGCTTAGGACTGGTCGTGGTAGACGAAGAGCATGACAGTTCCTACAAACAACAGGAGCCTGCGCCGCGCTACCATGCCCGTGATGCTGCAGTATATTATGCTTCCTTATTTAAAGCCAATGTGCTACTGGGCAGCGCAACGCCTTCCGTTGAAAGCTATTTCAATGCAACTACGGGTAAGTATGGTTTAGTTGAATTGAATGAACGCTTTGGAAACGTTCGCTTGCCGCATATTGAGATCGTTGACACAAAAAAAATCATCAGTAATCAAAAAAACAAAGTCATTCTTTCGCCGGAACTGCGCCACGCGATCGAACAATCGCTGGAGAAAAATAAACAGGTAATACTTTTTCAAAACCGCCGCGGATATTCACCTTATCAGGTTTGCCAGGTTTGTGGCTGGATACCGCAGTGCAGCAACTGCGATGTATCGCTCAGTTACCATAAACTTACAAATAAATTGCAGTGTCATTACTGCGGCTCAACCTATCCGCCGGTGAACACTTGTGCCGCATGTGGCAATCACCAGTTTGTGCAGCGTAATTTTGGCACCGAAAGGATTGAAGAATATTTGGAAGAGATTTTTCCCCAGGCAAAAGTTGCGAGGATGGATATTGACAGTGTGCGAGGCAAATCGGCGCTTGATAACCTGATACAATTGTTCGAGCAACAGCGCATAAGCATACTCGTTGGAACGCAGATGGTAGTGAAAGGCCTGGATTTTGAGCATGTGGATCTCGTTGGCATTTTGGATGCAGACAGCATTTTAAGCTTTGCAGATTTCCGCGTAAATGAAAGAGCGTTTCAGCTAATGGAACAGGTGAGTGGCAGGGCAGGAAGGAAAGATGGAGTAGGAAAAGTGCTGATACAAGTTGCCAATACCAAACATCCGGTGCTTGGATATGTCCAGGCGCACGACTATACGAGTTTTTTTCACCATGAGCTGGAAAGTAGACAGCGGTTTTTTTACCCGCCGTATGCTCGCATAATTATGATCACTTTCAAACATAAAATAAAAGAAGTGGCAGAAAGCGCTGCTGGGTTTTTTGCCATAAGTATGAAAAAAGATTTTGGCAAATTCCTGATTGGCCCTGCAGAACCAACAGTAGGCCGTGTGCGCAATAAGTATCTAATGGAGATATTATTGAAGCTGCCAAAGGATACCCGTATAATTAATTTTGTAAAGCAATCCATCCAGCAGCAAACAGCCATTCTTCACAATAACAAAAAATTCCGAAGTGTAGTGATTATTGCGGACG
Source organism: Puia sp. (assembly GCA_035569795.1). Classification (GTDB taxonomy): domain Bacteria; phylum Bacteroidota; class Bacteroidia; order Chitinophagales; family Chitinophagaceae; genus Puia. The sequence continues at coordinate 1,354 of DATMMJ010000206.1, forward strand.
TGGATGCAGTGTGAGAATATATTTTATAGTTGCAATGTTTTTGCGCTTGCAACGCATCACCAATAAAAAAGTTATATTTTTTTCACATTAATCGCGCTAGGACCCTTATGGCCCATTTCAACTTCGAAGCTGACTTTATCATTTTCAGCGATGCGCTCTGATAATTGATTGACATGTATAAAAACACTTTCCTGTGTTTGCAAGTCTTTAATGAAACCAAACCCCTTGGCATCGTTAAAGAAAGTAACAACACCTGAACGTATGAGTTCTGCTGGGTCAACGGCTCTTTGCTTGGGCACGCCCGTTTGCATGTCTTCCAGATTATAGATTTTTCTTTTTCTTGGGTCTGGAGGTGTGGAAGAAATGTTTCCGTTTTCGTCAATATAAGCCATCATTTCATCAAGGGTTTTGCCTTTCTTGAAATTTGCTTTGCGCTCCTCCATCTTTTCCTTTTTCTCGAGCTGCAATTTTTTTCTTTTCTTTTCTTTTTCTTTCTTGCCAAAAGTTTCCTGCGATTTAGCCATAGTTGTGCTGCTTATTTTTTAGTAAGGGTGTAAGGTCGTCTTTTTATCGCACAAAAGCTAAAATGCCTTTTTGGCTAAATAATGTCCATGGAGAAAAGCTACTGATTTTAATTGCTGCTCCGCTCGATCCGGACATCGTCTATCCCACCGTCCACCATCAACCTTTTCAGGATCACACTGGAATTGTTTTTGTTTTTTGCAGCAGGCTTTTGGGAAACATGCGTTTGGCGGATGGTGGCAAACATTTTTGTAATGAAGCTGCTAGTTGTATCTCCCAGATTCAAAAGCGGATAAGAGCCTTTGCCGGTGTTTTGGCGATTATTCACTACTGAATAATTGTTGGCTTTTGAATGAATATCAAAGAAATTGTTTGTTGAATCGGCCCAGTTGAGGTTTCCCAGTGCTAAAAGAGAGGCATTGCCAAATCTGTCATTAAACCGCAGGGTCTTGTGTGTACCATTAAAAATGATTTCGGTCAGTGTTATTTTACCTGTAAAACTGTCAATATCAATAAATGGTTCATGGCTGAGATTTGTATTGGCAATCTTTCCTCCGTTCAAAATAAATTCACCATTGTCTCTCAGCGTCACAAAACGGGAGGTGCTTCCATTCTCATACCAAGTGTCATACAGCAATATTCTGCCTCCTTTTGTGATGCTGTAGGAATTGCCGGTATTGGATGATTCGCCGCCAAACACTTTTAAAACAGAGCCATTCCTGTCTCCGGTCCCAACCAATTTTATTGAAGTGCCAGCGCTGCAATAATTGTGTTGAAAATTATCAAACCTGAGATCCGTGTTTGAAAAGCCATTCACTAAAAGATTTGTCTGGACGCCATGATAAAGTAACAATTCATCTCCGTAGATGCTGTTACCCGGTTTATCGCTATCATAGATTAGTATACAGTCCGCTTTGCTATTGCCGTTCAGATACAAATTTTGCAAGGTGGCTTTTGCAGGAGAACCGATTTCAATCAATGTACTGTTGCCATCACCTGACCAGTTTAAAATGGAGGAGAGCCCATCACCAAACAAGATGATATCTGCATTGCCTGGAATGCTCAATTTTTTTAAAATATTATAGTTGCCATAACTGAAATGAATCAAGGTTTTTGTCTTTTGCGACGCTGCTTGATCTATGGTTGATTGGATTTGTTCTGTGGTCATTTTGCTGTTTACCTCCAGGCGAGGATAGTTAGACTGTTTTGCAAAAGGTACCGGCGCTATGGATGGCAGATTTTTCATTCCAGCGATTCCTGTCCTCGTGGCGATGTTGATAGTTCTTCCATTAGTGTTCAGATACATTTTCTGCTTTACGCTAAAGGAGTTGCCGATAAGGGTGATGTCGGAGGGAGGAGTAATATAGGGATCTGAAATATCGATTGCGTAATTGCTTGCTGAATCGGGCAAAATAAAAGTGTTGTCTAAGAAAAGAACATTGCCTTTGGTGAAAAGATAAGCCGTTATGTTGTCCTTCGTCGTAATAACAATATTTCCCTGGATGGTGATGGGAGAGGTGTTGCTGCCTTGCACTGCTACTATAAAACGTGTGGATTTGTAAGAAATATTATCGCGAAAAGAAAAAAATTCTGAATTGCCAAGAGATATGTCGGCAAATTCGGAGTTATTAAATATGCTTCTATATACATGAAAATTTCCGGCTCCGTTGGTCGGGGAAGTATTAGCGACCCCAATTTTACAATTCTCAAAATAGCAGTCCCAAACCCACCAATCCAGTGCATTGAATCCTTGCAAAGAAATTCCTGTAGCAGTGCATTTATAAAACCTGCATCTTTTGATTGCGAATTCAGCGTCCATATTTGCACCGGATTTCAGACCTACTCCAATATTCCTGAAAACTTCGTCACTATGCTGCGTACCAGAGTTGGCATAGCTTATCCTGCCATCCCATTCATGAGCCACAGCTACCAGCGCCTTGTTGCCTCCATCCCAGGTGATGCGGCTGTACTCACTATATGAAACGCCGTTGAGCGCAAACATTTTCATGCCGGAATCGCCATCCCATTTTATAGTGGTGTTCTCCGGGTTTTCCCCAATAATGCCAATACCCGTACGCGTTTGCATGGTCAATGTATGTGTGATTCGATACGTGCCTCTCGGGAAATATAAAACGGGTGAATGTCCCTGTTTCCCAAGGTCGTCCAACGCTGCCTGCAATGCATGGGTATCATCGTGGCTTCCATCACCCACTGCACCATACACTTGTTGCACGTTGGTCCAGCTTTTGAATGGGCCGTAAAATAAATCCGGCTGTGCAGATACATGTAGTTCCCAAATCAAAAACAAATACACTGTCAAAAATAAATAACGGTAACCCATACCTGTTTGATGAATGAAGCACTGTTGTGCATATAAGCCAAAGATAGGCTACCTTGTTTCTTGCCTGTAGCATCTTGATCCAATGTGCATTATTTTAACCTTTATCTACTTTAATTTATCAAGAGATAGCAAAGCGATTATGCTGAAATACAAATGTTTGGTACGTTTTTTGTGCTTATGATATAACTACGAAAAACCTCATTCTCCTGCCCCATAAAGACTAATTAAAATTTTCCATCCATTCCTTATTAGTACCGTGCTTCTTTACAGACAGGCATAAGCATTATTCTGAAGCAAAAATGTGTACATCCAGTCCGGATGCTTATTGAAATTAGTTTGAACAATTAATATCTCTGAAGATGAAACCCTCAACCACTTTTTACGAACGTAGATCGGGAACAGTCAACACTATTCATGTGCTTAAATCTGGTAAGATCATCAGAGGGGTCAAAGATTATCTTGAAGTGGAAAGCCATTTCTTATGGGTTGACCGAAGGTCAATCGTGGAAAAAATACTTCGTCTCAAAAAGCTCACAGATGAGCGGAAAAACTCGGTTATTGTTCTTTATGAGGATGGCCAGCATATAAGGGAATTCATCAACGTGGAATATTCATTTCTGCCGCTTGCCTACTGCTGAAGGATGAGCGAGAGTGTTATCGCCGCAAACAAGAACATGAAAAACCCGGATATATTCGAGCCTCGGTTGCTAGCCCTTGTTTTTGACAAGGGTTTTAGCGTTTTATAGGTACAATAGTATTTGATCGGCCGGATATTATTGTTGATCGTTCAGCAAATTTTTTATCTCTGTCATTTTTGCTATCTGCATAGCAGTCCTCTGGATCAACTTTGTCATTTTCCATCCTGTATGTCTGTCATCCATTTGAATAGATGGCTTTAATATGATTCCTTCGGCAAACACTTTTGGTAACTGACTGGTTTCATCCATTTCAAAATGTACATTGTACTCTCTCGCTATCTGCTGTATCTGTTTTATAGAAAGTGCGCTCATTTTACTGTGGATTAAAGAGTGTAAGGTAACAGAGTTTTATGTAAGCGGCCTTTTATTATTGCAGCCTTAACCAATCTTTAATAAGTGGTGTGCTTTGAGTTGCCAGATAATGCATGTACGGTGGCCACTAAGAAAATCGACATAAAACCCTTTGAGATTCATTTATTCTAAAACGGCGCCGATGGACACACTCATTTTAACGGATATGGGTATCCGCTGTGAAAATATTTAAGGGATGCCAAAAACCGCGTGGAATTCTTTTGAAGTTGTTTTGGGATCCATATGATGTATGCCGCGTATGCCAAGGGTTTGCGCTACCTGCACGAACATCGGGCGGTCCTCCAGATAAATTACCTCCTCTGGTTTTACCTGTGCCGTGCTGAGGGCGATGCGGAATATATCTTTATCTGGCTTACGGAAATGTACATAGCAAGAAGAGATAAAAAAATCAACAAACCTGCTCAGCTTGAATGTTCTGATGCGGTACTCATTCAACTCGCTGCCTTCGTTATTCACAACGGCTACTTTCAGATGATGCTGTTTTTTTAAATGCATAACCATCTCCATCATTTCATCTATGGGCTTT
>DATMMJ010000207.1:0-3251 GCA_035569795.1 Puia sp.
AAACAAGGGAAGAATTCTTTCTTTCAAGATAAGATGGCAAGAGGCCAATAATGCACCAATTATTTGCTGGCCCATAAAAATGCTCAAACCCGTGCATGAAGCTCCTTGTGTATATTGATCTGTCTTTTACGTGATGTGTGCTATTAGAAGTCTTCGTTGTGCCGCTACTTTCAAAAATGACCTCCGCCTCAAACAAAGTGGTTTTGATCTGGTGGGTCTTGAAAAAACTAATTGGCAGAAAAGGAATTTTATGTACCTCGTTGACATCGCGGGTATTTATCTTCAACGCGTCAACATAAGATTTGTAGAGTATGTTATGGCGGTATTGAAAATCAAATACCTCGAGTGCCAACTCGTCAATCCCATTTTTGCTTACACTGAAAATCTTATCAGGGAAACCTGTCATCATGCAAATGAAATGTAAAAGTCGACGCAATAGTAAACCTTTTCATCAAAAATCTCGTAGGTTTGTAAGCATAATCAACCGCCATGAAACTGAAGGCCTTTCTGATAGCCGCAATACTGATGTCGATAATATCCTGCAAGAAAAGTGGAAGTAGTGGCCTGACCATTAAGATTGTTTCCATCAGCAACGCTATAGTGCCTGTAAGCGGCTCCACAACCATAACGCTGAATTTTACAGATGATGCTGGCAAACCTATCGATTCCATTTTTATGCATAAAATCAGGATTAATCAGGATTCAAGCCAGGTACAAACTGTTAGAGACACCCTGTATTTGACTCCACCCTCTTACCCGGGAAATGTAAAGGGCCAACTCCAGCTTAACCTCGATAATACTAATTATTTGGCTTCGGCGGCTACACCACCTGCTTTTGGCAATCCTCCTCAAAATGAGAGCGATTCTTTGATAATAAAATTTGCGGCAAAGGATGTGGCAAATAACGCAAGCGATACGGTTACCACAGGCCTTATTGTAGTGCTGAGATAACAATTCACTAACTTGTTTTGAAATTTAATACTTGCGAAACGCAGTTGTATCGGTACTAAATGTGTTTCTTTTCAGTAGCCTGTATATATCTTCATGCGCTGTGCTGATGGTTTATCAGACCTGCTACTTATTATTTCGATCTACCCCGTCTGTTGCTCTTACCCTATTTGTCTTTTTCTCTACTGTATGCAGTTATAATTTCCACTGGTACCTTACACCTGATTCGATTTTAAATTCTCTACAGTCAAAATGGACCGGGCGGCATAAGCAACTTCACTGGATCTTATATTTAACTGGCCTTGGGGGATCAATCGTCTTTTTTTTTGTACTGCGCGAACATTGGATGGCGCTTGCTTTCGCTGGCTTTGTCACTTTTCTGTATTCAGCGCCTAAACTACCGCAAACGGTCTTTAAGGAGCTAAAGCATATCGCTTTTGGTAAAACAGTCTTCCTGGCCTTTGTATGGATGTTTGTAACTACCATGCTTCCCATTTTTGTTGCAGACAAACCTTTAAAAACTCCTTACCTGTTATTTGCGTGCAGCCGTTTTTTTCTTATTTACGCTATCTGTATCATTTTCGATTATAAAGATCGAGCCGATGATAAGAATGAGGGCATCCGGAGCATGATCACGTATTTCAATGAAAGAGGTATCAACACACTTTTTTACATTTCTTTACTCTTGTTTGCTGCATCATCTTTTGGACTTTATTGGTTTGGTTACCCTTTAAGTTCCATTATTATTTTATTACTGCCTGGCATCGTGGTAGCAGCATTATACAACTATGCCAAAAAACAATTTTCTGACTATCTTTATTATTTTGTCCTGGACGGCATGATGATGCTTTCGGGATTAATAATGCTTATTTTTAGGATTTGACTACTTTTGAATACCAACAAAAAAATACAATGGCAAAAAGCGCTAGGACCAAAAGAAAACATGTATCGATAATTAAAGAAAGCTCATTAACATTCCTAAGAAATTATATCAACAATGCCTCACCGGTGGGCTTTGAGACCAGTGGTCAGAAATTATGGCTTGAATATTTGAAACCCTATGTCGACTCCCATTTTTCGGATCCTTACGGAACTGCAGTAGGTGTTCTAAACCCAAAAGGTTCGTTTAAAGTGGTGATTGAAGCCCATGCGGACGAGATAAGCTGGTTTGTGAACTATATAACCCCCGAAGGCCTCATTTATCTGAAACGCAATGGTGGTGTGGATCACCAGATTGCGCCTAGCCAAAGAGTGCTCATCCATGGAAGCAAGGGTCCTGTAAAAGCGGTATTCGGCTGGCCGGCTATCCACACAAGACTAAACAATCCCGACTCCAAAGAGCCACAGCCAAAAGTAGATAACCTTTTTTTGGATTGCGGTGCAAGGACTAAGAAAGAAGTGGAGCAGTTGGGAATTCATATTGGCTCCGTAGTTACCTACCAGGACGGGTTTGATGAACTTGCGCATGATTATTTCATTGGCCGCGCTTTCGATAACCGCATCGGAGGCTTTATGATTGCCGAAGTCGCTAGGCTGCTTCGGGAAAACAAGAAAAAACTGCCTTATTCCCTATACGTGGTAAACGCTGTGCAGGAGGAAATTGGCCTGCGAGGCGCGGAAATGATTGCCAGGCGGATAAAGCCCGATATTGCAATCATTACCGATGTTACCCATGATACAGCAACGCCTATGGTCAATAAAATCATTGAAGGGGATATCGTGTGCGGCAAAGGCCCCTCCCTTGCATATGCTCCTGCTGTCCATAATAAATTACTGACCCTGGTTCAGAACGTAGCGGAAAAAAAGAAAATACCAGTGCAGCTACGGACCCTTTCGCGGAGCACAGGCACAGATACCGATTCCTTTGCATATGCTAATGACGGTTGCCCGTCTATACTAATTTCTATTCCCTTGCGTTATATGCATACTACAGTGGAGATGTTGCACAAAAAAGACATTGAGCAAACTATCCAACTGATGTACGAGACCTTGCTGGTTCTAAACTCAAAAACAAACCTAAGTTATCTATCATGAAAATATTCTTTATCTATATAGACCCAGGAAGCGGCAGTTATCTCGTCCAAATGATTATTGCAGGTGTCCTTGCCGGGCTATTTTATTTTAAGAATTTATGGTTGAAAATAAAAACTTTTTTTAACAAGGATAAAAAAAGCGACCCGACTGAAAACGAAGATTGAATGTTTTTTTATATCCCTATGCGGTTTAAATCTCCTTTTATTTTAATGACCTTCGCAACACCAGCTGATCTACTGTTTGCACAGTTTAATAGATCAGTTACCGTA
>DATMMJ010000208.1:0-3406 GCA_035569795.1 Puia sp.
AAAAGCCACATTGCGTAAGGCATCGTTAAGCTGCTTAAGCGGTAAGGCTTCGCAAATTTTCCGCAACCATCCCGGAAAAGCTTCTGTCGAAAAAAAAGTGCCCCCTAATAAAAATTGCGGCAGTGTGATGAGGTTTGCCAGTGGAGGAATGGAGCTTTCATTTTTCGACACACTGCTCACGATAAAACCAAAGCCCATAAATATAATGAGCCCAAATAAACTTAAGGTAATCATTTCAAAAAATGTTTGCATACCATGCACCAAGGTGAACTTAAAGACATAATGGCCCATTGCAATGATAACCACGGCAGTGATCAATTGAAATGCAACCCGGCTGATGCCCTCACCCATGACAATATAACCGCGGCTTATGGGGGTGGCAAAAAAGCGTTTTAACACCAATTGCTGGCGCAGGTTAAAAAATAAGAACGCAACGCCGAATATCCCTGCGCTCAAAAGTGAAAACCCCAGCATGCCCGGGAGAATAAAATCGATCATGGTGTAGTCACGTACATGTATAACCGGCAATTCATCAACGCTTAATATTTTAAATTGTGCAGGCATTTTATTTTCCTCTATAGACTGAATGGTCTGCGCAAGGGCCATTCTTAAAATTGGATATTTATCGGCGTTTGCAGAGGATGTGAGTGCGTGTATGGTATACTGCGGGAAGCCTGCAGGAGATATTGAAGAATCAATGGAAAGAATAGCGGCTGTTCTGCCTTTTTCCAGATTTTTTCTCATCTCAGTGGTCTCCGTTACGGGTGATAGTTTAACGATGGGCATATGCCGCAGCGCTCTAATCACATAAGTATTTGAGTCGCCCTGGTTTTTCAATGCAAAGGTTATCACGGGGCCGCCTCCGCCAATAAATCCGAATACCAGTATAAATATGACCGGGAAACCGAAACTGAAAACCACAGCAGAAGGACTTCTGAAGATGGCTCTGATACTGGCTTTTGAAATTGCCAGCATGGCACGGATCTGATTATATTGCTGCGGCATATTAAATTTACATATTGATGCACAAAAATACCACCTGGAAGCATTGAAATATCAAAACCCGTTTTTTTATAATCATATCTTCAATCATTATAAAAGAAATAATAGACATTTTCCAGATGCATGACCGCATCAATATTTATCTGCTTGAGCTGATTTGTGCATTTCATCCGGGTGGTATCACTTCTTCCAACCGAAGAAACCTCGGAGCGCACGATATCCAGTACATCAATAATGCCATCAATAACGCAATCCTTACATCTGATAGATAAGATTATTCAATATGGCTTGTGAGGGGGGGCTTGAGGAACTCGAAACTTTCTTGCCCAGAACCCTGGGAAGATCATGGGTCAATAGTGGTTTGTAAATCTCGGTAATCAATAATAAAATCATTCAATATAAAGATCAAATGGCAATCTGGCTTGGGTCTTACCTACCATTTCTTTCACTTTTTTTAATGAGTTGTAAGTTCTATACCCATCTTCGCCAAGCTCATTCTTGATTGCTTGCATGCTAATGGACTTTTTATAGTGGCCCAAAAGCAAATCAAGGAAATTTTTTGGCTCAGGATATTCTTTCAAAATATAATCAGAAATCTTTGCAAGACGCGCAGCACAATCAACTGCGTCCTGCAGGCCGCCTAATTTGTCAACCAACCCTAAATCCAATCCCTTTTCGCCTAGCCAAACCCTGCCCTGAGCAATGCTGTCAACATATCCGATATCTTTTTTTCTTCCTTTTGCGACACGGGATTTGAAGGTGAGATAAATACTGTCCACATCATTTTGAAAATACCGTTTTTGCATTTCAGTGAGCGGCTTGGTTACAGAAAGTTCATCTGCATCAGGAGCTGTCTTTACTCCATCAAACGTTACCCCTAATTTATTTTTGAAAAATTTCTGCATGTTCGGCAATATGCTGAACACGCCAATCGAACCCGTAATGGTGTTTGGCTCTGCAAAAATACTGTCCCCATTACAGGACATATAATAACCGCCTGAAGCAGCCACATCTCCAAAACTAATGATCACTGGTTTTTCTTTTTTTGCCATAGCAATCTCCCGCCACATATTTTCACTTGCCATAGAGCTTCCCCCACCTGAATTGATACGGATAACAATTGCCTTAATATCCTTATCCAGTCTTGCTTTGCGAATGTACCCCCGATAGGTGGAACCACCAATCTGGCCGTTGTCCCCCTTCCCATCAACAATATCTCCTTCCGCATAAATCAACGCGATTTTTTCTTTGCCAAAACGTTTATAACTGACCGATTTTTCATATTTCCCAATCATGACGAAGTTTATCATTTCGTATTTATCAATCCTCAATTTTTCTTTTATTTCATCTTTTACTTCATCATCATACTTTAGTCCATCCACGAGTTTATATTGCAAAGCATCTGCAGCAAATTTTATAAGGTGCTCGTTTACGCATTTACGCAAGACGGTTGTGTCCAGGTTTCTCGCATCGGCGGTGGTATAAATCAGGCGGTTGTACAGTTCATTCAGCAGTTCCGTTAATTGCAAGCGGTTAGCGACTGTCATTTTTTCTTCCCGTAATGGCTCTGTTGCGCTTTTGAATTTGCCTGCATAGAAAATCTGCGGCTCGATCTCAAGCTTATTAAGCGCTTCTTTCAAGAAAGTCTCCTCGATCGCAAAGCCTTTCCAGTCAACGCCCCCTTGCGGGTTGTAATAAATTCGATCTGCAATGCTCGCAACATAATAGGCTTTTTGCGGAATCACATCTGCATAAGCGTAAATAAATTTCCCGCTTTTCTTAAAATCTTTCAGCGCATTGCGTATCTCTTCACTTGTTGCAAAACCGTTATTGTTACTTCCGCATTTGACATATATCCCCTTAACCGATGAATCTTTTTTTGCATGATCTATCAAACGGATCACATCATATACCCCGGGCACATCATATTGATCATCTGACCCAAAATCACTCAAAGGATTATCCTGCTTTTGCTCGTGAAAAGACTGGCTAAGATCCAGCACTAACACGGCCTTGCTGCCTGTTTCTGTTTTTTTGGAAGAAGTAATGGCGCTTATCCATCCAGCGACGACAAAAAAGACAACCAACATGAATACAAGAAACGCAAGCAAAGAAGCAAAAAAAATCTTAATAAAGCTGCTCATGAACCATCATTTTAAAATAACCGCAAAATTAAAGATATTTGGCGGCCCGCAAGCGCAAATCTATGAACAATGCATATTTATTGATAGGTGGTAATGAAGGGGACCGTATAAAATATATGCAGCAGGCACGGGGTCATATATCCGATGATCTTGGGAAAATCGTTCAACAATCCTCTATTTACCAAACCGCAGCCTGGGGGAAAACAGACCAGCCAGACTTTCTGAACCAGGTAGTGTTGATACACACATCCCATGACGCG
>DATMMJ010000209.1:0-4964 GCA_035569795.1 Puia sp.
AATCAAAGAGAAAAGAATGTAGTTCTTTTGCAATTCCTTCAAAACTTGCGCACAGCGAAACTATTAAACATATTTTTTGTTATCGATTTAGTTTCTACCTTTATGTTCTACTAAAAATAAAGATATGGGAGATTTATTCAGCGGTCCACACATCATACTCATTGCATTGGTTGTGCTGCTCTTGTTTGGTGGGAAAAAGATTCCTGAATTAATGCGTGGTTTGGGAAAAGGCATCCGAGAGTTTAAAGATGCCAAGGACAATGTGCAAAGAGAAATCGAAGGTCACATAAATGAGGAGCATCCCACTAATACTACCAATAATGCTTCGGGTTCAACACCAACAAAGCAAGTTTCATCTGGTCCTTCAAGCAATAACTAAATTTTACTCTTTAATGAGTAACAAAACCTCGCAATTAGTTTCTGCGGGGTTTTCTTTTATTTGCAATATTTTTATAATTCTTAGTACTCCAGATTTTCATGAAATTATTTACCAGAAACCCAAATGATAGTTCAAGGGCAGAAATGTCTTTTATACAACATTTGGATGAATTGCGAGGCCATCTTTTTAAATCGGCCATAGCCGTTGCAATCGGGGCTGTGGTAATGGTGGTATATAATCGATTTATTGTAGAAAAGGTATTGATGGGGCCCACCAATCAGAGCTTTCCTACTTATGGGTACCTATGTAAGGTCAGTCAATGGCTTGGTCTGGGTAAAAAACTTTGCATGACCCAGATACATGTGAAAATGCAGAACACCGAAGTGGCAGGTCAGTTCAATACCTATTTTAATGTCATTCTTATCGGTGGCTTTATTCTCGCTTTCCCGTATGTGTTCTGGCAGTTTTGGAAATTTACCAAGCCAGCGCTAACCCCTAAAGAACTAAAAAATACCACGGGTGTGATTTTTTGGGTTTCGTTACTTTTTTTTACCGGGATTTTGTTTGGATACTTTGTCATTGCGCCCTATACTATTAACTTTTTTTCCAATTTTTCCCTTGCTTCCAAAATTGAAAATATTTGGACTGTTACTAACTATTTCAATACCATCGTACCTCTCATACTGGGTGCTGGACTAGCTTTTCAGCTACCCCTTGTCATGTATTTTCTTGCAAAAGTGGGCGTTGTAAGTGCAGCTTATTTGCGCCGCATGCGCAAATATGCAATTCTTATTATGCTTATCGTTGCAGGCATCATCACGCCACCGGATATGCTCAGCCAAATAGTTTGTACCATCCCTTTGATTCTTTTATATGAAATAAGCATTTTGCTTTGCGTAAAAGTTGAAAAGAGAAAGCAAAAGGAAGAAGCGGAAGAATGGAGCTAAGCCTGCTAGCTTACGCTGTGTTGTGGTGGTAGAAATCGATCAGGTACACTAGTATTGACCTTTAAAAAATCAGAATTGTTCTCTTTTAGTACAATAAAAAACTACCATGCTTTTTTAGCTCAGCATGCTGACGGGTGCACCATAGCCGTAAATCATTATTTATCCAAAATAAAGCAATTTGGTCGTCTCAATGCCTTTCTTGAGGTATTTGAACCAGATGCCTTGCAGCAAGCCAAATTTTTAGACCAGGAGCGCAAACAAGGCAAGCCTTTAGGCAAATTGCATGGAGTGGTAATTGGAATAAAAGATGTGATTTGCTACAAAGACCATAAGGTTTCCGCTGCCTCAAAAATATTAGAAGGATTTACTGCGGTTTATAATGCGACCGTTGTGGATAAATTATTAGCTGCCGGGGCAATTATTATCGGCAGAAATAACTGCGATGAATTTGCAATGGGAAGCAGTAGCGAAAACTCTGCATTTGGTGCGGTCAGGAATGCTCTAAATGAAAACCTTGTTCCTGGCGGCTCTTCTGGGGGATCTGCAGTCGCAGTTCAGGCTGGCTTATGCATGGCTAGCCTCGGAAGCGATACGGGAGGTTCCGTTCGCCAACCTGCTGATTTTTGCGGCATTGTTGGCCTAAAGCCGACCTATGGCAAAATATCCCGCTATGGACTTATTGCATATGCTTCTTCTTTCGATCAGATTGGCATTTTTGGTACCAACATCCCGGATGTCTCTACAATTCTCGAGGTGATTTCAGGATCCGATGATTTTGATAGCACTATATCAAATCTGCCGATGGTAGAATATCCTATCAAAGCCGATAACAAAAAGTTCAAGATTGCCTATTTTAAGGATGCGTTCCTCCACGGTTCACTTGATCCGGAGATAAAATCATCGTGTTTCACCTTAATCGGAAAACTAAAAGCTGATGGGCATTTGGTCGAAGGTATTGATTTTGAGTATCTTGAATTTGTAGTGCCCACTTATTACGTACTCACGACTGCTGAAGCATCTTCTAACCTTTCCCGCTACGATGGTGTCAAATATGGATACCGGTCTGAGTCTGAGGATATTGAGTTAACAGACTTTTATAAGGCAACCAGGGCAGTTGGCTTTGGCAAGGAAGTAAAGCGACGCATCTTACTGGGGACCTTCGTTTTGAGTACCGGGTATTACGATGCGTACTTTACCAAGGCCCAGAAAATCAGGAAATTGTTGGTAAAAAAAACCGAATTGATTTTCAATGACTTCGATATCATTCTGCTACCTACTTCACCAAATACTGCTTTTAAAATCGGGGAAAAAATGGACGACCCCATTAGTATGTATCTAGCTGATATATATACTGTTTATGCGAATCTGACGGGTGTCCCGGCCATATCGGTCCCATTATTCACCCATACAAATGGCATGCCTTTTGGGATACAGGCTATGACTAACCGATTTAATGAATTATCTTTGTTCCAATTCTCGCAGCTATTAATGCAGCAATACCAATCTTTCCAAGATCCTACCTCCTGAGAGATGATAACAAAGTGTACAATCCCCTATGAGAGATTATAACCAATAATATTATTGGCTTAATCTTTTAATTATCAAGTAGATGAACTCAAGGCGATTACTGTTCATTGTTATGGTAACGGGCTTTTGTGCTGTTGCCAGAGGCAATCAACTTAATACTATTGCGGCAATAATTTTGAGCGATACCAATGTTTTAGCTCAGATCGCTCCGGAATCTTCCCTGATTATCAAATCTGAAAAAAAGAACGGTTCAGAGAATGGCTTCAAAGATTTATTTATTGCCTCCTCTATGGGAGGAAGCAACAGGGCTAAGCTTAACCCAAGAGCCGTAAGCTTTGTCCGGGACTATGTAGACAGGAATGGTAAAGAATTACAAAATATGAAGGGCTGGGGGCGGCCATATTTTAGCTTGATAGATAATATCTTAACCTCCTACGGTTTGCCGAGAGAACTTAAGTACCTCGCTGTAATTGAGTCGCAACTAAAACCGAATTCTGTTTCTTGGGCTGGGGCCGTGGGCCCTTGGCAATTAATGCCCAGTACTGCACGGGTGTTGGGCTTAAAGGTTAGCCGCAGATATGATGAAAGGACCAACTACTATAAAAGCACCCGGGCTGCTGCAAAATATTTGCGCGACTTATATAATGAATTAGGTGATTGGCTTTTAGTGATTGCTGCTTACAATGGGGGCACTGCCCATGTGTACAATGCAATGCGTCGCAGCGGCAGCCATGATTTTTGGAATCTGCAGTATTACCTTCCGGCCGAATCCCGTAACCATGTGAAAAAATTTATCGGCACCCATTATGTGTTTGAAGGCCAGGGAGGCATCACCACGTTAACCAAAGATGAAGCTACAGAGCAATTATCGGGTTCTTCCATGTATGTTTTTAACAGGAAGTTGAGTGAAACCGAATTAATCAATTCAAAAACCAATTCCATTTCGGGAAAATATCATTCAAGCATTATCGCTAAATATATACTCATGGATCCGGATGAATTCAACAGGTACAACCCTGATTTTGACAAGGTGATGGCAAGTGCAAATAATACCTACGATTTGACACTGCCTGCTGAAAAAATGGATCTTTTTGTGGCGAACAAATATCAGATATTGAATGAATCTGTGCAATTATTGCTCAACGGAGTCTCTGAAGCAGATAGTGCAAACCAAAAAATTTCAAATAACGCCATTGCCAAACGCGACAAGAAGTAATAAATAAAATGATTTTTTTTAAGAGGAAAATACATGCCAGGAATGCAACTGGCATTTTTTTCTTCAGCCCAGGTCTCCAAGTGTGATTAAAAATCTTCTTCCTCATCAAAATCGCGCTCGCCAAAAAGATCAAGGTCCTTGAAATCTTCGTCAATACCCAATTCATCATCGGCAGCGCCTTTAGCAGCTTTCTTCCCCCCTGCGGTACTGCTTTTCTTAGATTTTGATTTGGGCACATCAAACTCATCAAAATCTGGATCCCATTCCTCTTCCTCTTCGACTTTTTCCCACTCATCTACTTCTTCTTCAACGTCTTCCTGATCGTCCTCGTCATCTTCTTTCTTTTTAGATTTAGGAGAAGATTTTGCATTTTTTTTTGCAGGTGCTTTGGGTGCATCATCTTCCTCATCCTCATCCTCTTCTTCCTCTATTTTCTTAGATTTGGAGGACGCCTTTGGTGTTTCCTTGGGTGATTCGGGTGCAGATTTTTTTGGCCCCTTTTTCTCTTTGTCAGATTTTGATGTCATATCCTGAGAAAATTAATATTGTAAAATTTCAGCGAAGTTTTTAATTAGCCAAATTTTTTTCCACTATTTTTCAGAAAATAATAAAATGCTTTTATAAATTTTCAATTAACTGATCCCTCCCCGGTCCGTTTGAAATATAATGGATGCCAACCGCCAGAAATTGATGAATGAATTGTATATATCCCTTCATTTGCTCTGGAAGGGCGTCGTAATTTTTTAATGCAGTGATATCAGACTTCCAGCCTGGAAATGACTCTAGTTTTGGCTCTATCGCTACCCGGTTCATTTGAAAAGGAACCTTATCGATGGTTTCTCCGTTTATCTTGTACGCAGTGCACACCTGTAATTGATCAAATGCATCCAGCACG
>DATMMJ010000210.1:0-3432 GCA_035569795.1 Puia sp.
AACAGTTCAACCGCCCGGGATTTATTTGAGGATATACTAAAACGTGAACCGGGTTACATCGGGTCCTATTATCACCTTGCAAAATTATTGGAAAGCTCAGCAGAAAAGGATTTAGCCTTAGGGTGGTATGAAAAAGGAATGGCAGCTGCAAAGGCTGCAGGCGATAACCATGCTTTTAATGAGTTGCAGGCTGCCTATGAAGACCTTGAGTACTCCTCTTAGCTTCGTGCTGATGCAGGTTTTCTATTTTTGCTTGGTATTTGTGCAAACTATTACCCAATTATTAAATAGCACAGCTCAACTTTTGAATTTACATTGAAACTGAATCATGGTGAGCCTTCTTCAAAGATTTCAGGAATTTATCAGAAAAGAAAGTCTTTTTCAGCCAAATGATAGACTTTTCCTTGCCGTCAGTGGCGGTCTGGATTCTGTAGTTCTTTGTGAATTGTGCTTTCAATCCGGATTTTATTTTGCCATCGCGCATTGCAATTTTCAATTAAGGGGTGAAGAAAGCGAAAGAGATGAAATCTTTGTTAGGGGATTGTCTCAAAAATATGACAAAGAATTTTTAGTCAAAAAATTTGATACACAAAAATATGCTGTGGAAAATAATGTTTCTATTCAGGTTGCAGCGAGGGAATTGCGATATGGCTGGTTTCACGAAATCGCAAATAGTGAATGGTCCATGGGCAATTGGAAAGAAAACCTACAGAGCGCAATGTTGCATGCATCATTCACTTTTCCCTACATCCTAACTGCACACCACCTTAACGACAACATCGAAACATTGTTGATGAATTTCTTTAAAGGTACCGGGATTGCTGGTTTACATGGTATATTTCCAAAGAGAGGACAAATCATTCGCCCTTTATTATTCGCAAAAAAGGAAGAACTAAAAAAATTCGCCGAACAAAATAATTTGCAATGGGTAGAAGATACCTCCAATGAAACGGATAAATATTCGCGCAATTATTTCCGCCAACAGATTATACCGCTTATTGAAAAAATCTATCCGGGAGCAATAAATAACCTATCTGGCAATATCAGCCGCTTTCGCGATGTGGAAAGCTTATATCAGCAATCGATAGCTCAGCATAAGAGAAATTTGCTCGAACGAAAGGGAAATGAAATTCACATTCCAGTACTCAAATTAAAAAAATCAGAGCCGCTCAATACCATCATTTATGAAGTCATTAAAGAGTACCAATTTTCTTCGGCACAGGTCGGGGAGGTAATCAATTTGCTTGAAAGCGAATCCGGAAAATACATTCAATCATCTTCTCACCGCATTATTAAAAACCGTAACTGGCTCATTATTTCCTCCAATGATACGCAAGAAATGCAACATATTATTATTGATGGGCCGATCAGTGGATTGCAGTTACCGGTTGGCAATTTGCATGTAGAAATGGGTTCCATTATTAATCATAAGCTACAGGCTCCAACTAATATCGCGCAGTTAGATGCAGATAAAATAAAATTTCCTTTGTTATTGAGGAAATGGAAGCAGGGTGATTATTTCTATCCGTTAGGCATGAAAAAAAAGAAAAAGCTTGGGCGTTTTTTTATCGATAACAAACTTTCTCAGACAGAAAAAGAAAACGTTTGGGTAATGGAAATGGAAAGGAAAATCGTCTGGGTGCTTGGCCTACGCATTGACGAGCGATTCAAAATTACCCCGCAAACACAAGAAGTGCTGAAGATTATTTTTAATAAGTCGTAAAAATTCTTTTTAAGTCAAAGTTTTTTACTGAATCAATAAAATTTGAAAACACGGGATAATCCGAAAACAACTGGCTGGTGATGATAACAAATGCGATCCCGAATAGTGCTCCCCATATATGCGCAGAATGATTGATACTGCCGCCTCCCCGCTTATCAAGTAAATAAGAAACCAATAAATACAATGCCCCAAACAGAAATCCCGGAATAAAAACAGGGATAAATATAAGTCCAACCCCCTGCATGGGATTAAGCATGATGTAAGCAAAAACCACTGCGGAAACTGCACCGGAAGCGCCGAGACTTTTATAATAATAATTGTCTTTATTCTTGCTGAAAGTTGGCAACAGGCAAACAGGGAGCGCAAGCACATACATAAGCAGATACAATAGCTTGCCTTTTGCAGAAAAGATCGAAGAAAAGATGGGCTCCACTCCAGGTACTAAATGGTCTGATTGGCCCTGACCAAATAGGAAAAAAGCATACATGTTGAATATCAAATGCGGGATGTCTTTATGGATAAAACCGCAGGTAAAAAAACGATACCATTCTTTTTGTTTTGAAATGGCAGGCGGGTAAAATATAAGCTTGTCAATGACGTTGGGATTGCTAAATCCTGTAAAAGATATGATGCATGTTACGATAATGATTACTAAAGTGATGCTTATGCTCATTTAATTTTATGTTGATGATGGTATTTTTCATTACGCAGTATGCTGCATGCGCGGTACAATTGTTCCGCTAAGATAAGCCTCACTAACTGATGCGGAAAAGTTAAATGAGAAAGAGACCATTTATGATTGCATCTCGCCAGCAGCGCTTCATCAATACCAAATGCACCGCCAACAAGAAATACCAGATTTTTTATGCTTTCATTTGCCCTTGCCTGAATGAATTGCGCCAGCCCTTCGGATGACAATTGCTTTCCACTCTGATCCAGGGCCACGAGGTAATCTTCTTTTTTCAGAAATTGTAAAATGTTTTCTCCTTCTTTCGTTTTTAGTGCTTTTTCAGAAAGTGTGCCTGATTTTCTCGGTGGAGCAATAATCAGCCATGCAACAGGGTAATATTTTGATATCCTCTTTGTAAAATCTTCCACTCCCTCTTTTATATATGGCTCATGATTTTTTCCAATAGATATCAATTGTATTTTCATTTTATAAAAGTAGCAAATGTGCCTGAACAGGAATCGTAAAAATAATTGTAAATTTCATTTTTATTAATGCTGTTATGAGGAAATTATTTTTTTTGCTGGCTTCCGTATTGATTCTCGTCCGTTCATTTGCACAAATTCCAAAAGCTCCTGAACGCACCGAAGGTGAAGGGCCCTGGTCTCAGTTGATCATTCGCGGCGTTACCCTGATAAACGGTACCGGCGCGCCACCCATCGGGCCAGTTGATATAGTTGTGGAAAAAAATCGCATAGTCAATATCGTTAGTCTGGGAAGCCCGGGAAAAAAGATTGATGAAAAAAACAGGCCTAAATTAAAAGACGGTGGCAAAGAACTGAACTGCGAAAATATGTATGTGATGCCTGGTTTTGTTGATATGCATGGCCATATTGGCGGTACAGAACAGGGCGTAACGGCAGAATATGTTTTTAAATTATGGATGGCACATGGCATCACCACCATTCGTGACCCGGGATGCTTCAACAGCCTTGAGTGGGTGCTGGATGAAAAACAAAAAAGCTCGCAAAATTTAATCAGC
>DATMMJ010000211.1:0-7405 GCA_035569795.1 Puia sp.
GCGTTTTAATTACCCATACATCTTTATCAAAAGGAACATACAGTTGCTCAATGCGAAGGGTATCCACAAATTGCATTTGAGACTCTTTGGTAAGCTGCAATTGCACGCTGTGAATGCGCCAGTCGCCTTCCGTAATATTAATATACCCACTGAAGAGGGGTTCGAATTTCCTTTTTGGGATCACTTTGATCTTATTTACTTCTTTGCCATCTTCAAAAAAGGTCCCTTCAAACCTGTATTTGTAATAACTGAGTGCGTTGCTTGCAATAGGAGAAATGAACCCGCGTGGGTTCAGGTTTCTACCAATCTGGATGTTGTCCTCATAAAAAGAAATGATTTGGGGTGCGCTGAAGCCAAACGCATCGCTTTGCCCGCTCACTTTTGTTGATACAACTTCTGTTTTTGTTTTACTTGGTTTTTGCGCTGAATACCTGGCGACAGTTTCTGAGAGATAAACCATTTTCCTTTTGCTGGTATCGCCGTCTTCAAAATCAACTTTCTGTCCGAAAATCTTATTTGGGTAATTGCGCAGCCGCAATTGCCCCTTAATATATACTTCACACTGAAATTTATCAATCTGGTTCAGGTAATATGTTCTTTTTTTTATCGCATTGCGGATAATCTCATACGCTGGATCTTCGGCACCTGGCTTGACAACCACTGCAGCCAAGGATAACTGCTGCAATGAAAGTTGAAAATCGAGGACTGCATTTTCAGAACCAATAGTAATATTCTTTTCTTTTCTTTCATAGCCTACATACTGGCAAACGATGGTATAGGTTCCGGAATCAAGATGAAGAAAATATTTTCCCTCGTTATTTGCAGTAGTGCCTCTGGACGTCCTTTTTACAAGAACGGAGGCAAAGGGGAGAGGATGTCCTTTGTCATCGGTAACAGTGCCGGAAACTTTGCCCGCAAAGTCAATAAAAAAGGAAAAAGAAAATAGTATAAGGAAAAGCAGTTGTCGCATCGGATGATTTCAAATAGATACGAAAATAAGATGTGAAAGGTTACTGAAACGTAAAAAGGTTAAATTACTTACTCCAGCAAACCTAGATCAGGCTGTGCGTATTTATATACTTTAAAATACATTGTCGTTTTTGTTTGGTGAACTCCGGAAATTTTTGATATTTTATTTATGAACTGAACAAGGTGGTCATTGTCCCTGCACATCACATCCACTTCAAGGTCATAATCTCCTGATGTCATGGCTAGAAAACTGACTTCAGGGAGCTTCGCGATGGTGAGGGCCACTTTTTCTTTGAGCGTTGCTGGTCTTACAAAAACCGCGATTTGCGAATAAGATCTGAAGCCAACTTTTTCCGGGTCCACTCTCCCGATAATGCTCATCGTGCCATCCTTGATCAGGTTATTAAACCTTGTGCGGATAGTACCGATGGATACTTTTAATTTTTCAGCCATCAGCGTGAAAGACATCCTGCCATCCTGCTGCAGAAAAGAAAGAATGGCAAAATCAAGTTCATCCGGTGCTGTATATTTTTTTTCCATTGTATTGAATTTATAAGCCGATGCCTGAACCACCGAATTTACCAGAATATCCTGATGATCTTGGTTAATTTATCTTCAGGCTGCTATCACGAGACAACTGAAGATATTTATTTTAAATGGAAAGCAAATGCAATATTTTTAGTAACATTACATAATAAATGCAGATTTTGCATAAATAATTATTTACAATGAAATACGACCCCGTACGGAATTATATCAATGGCCAATTTGTTGCTTCCCAGTCATCCAGGATTTTAGAGGTGGTTTCTCCAGTTGATGGATGTTTGCTTTCTACTGTGTCCATGTCTTCAGCAATTGAATTAGATGCAGCTGTTAACGCTGCGAGGTCTGCATTTCCAGCCTGGAGCAGAACGCCGGTGAAAGAAAGAGTACAGGTTTTTTTCCGCTATAAGTATCTGCTCGAAAAAGAGTTGCAGGAACTCGCTCGCTTGATAAGCGAAGAAAATGGCAAAACAATTTCAGAAGCTACGGCAGAGATTGAAAAATCCATCGAGCTTTCAGAATTTGCTTGTTCGTTGCCTCAATTGATAACTGGTGAAATTCTTGAAGTAAGCAAAGGGGTAGAATGCAAAACAGAACGCGTGCCCCTGGGAGTTGTTGCGTCCATTGTGCCATTCAATTTCCCGATAATGGTCCCAAACTGGACAATACCAAATGCCATCGCATGCGGCAATTGCATGATCATAAAGCCGTCAGAAAAAGTACCGCTCAGCTCGGGCCGTCTTGCAGAATTATTAAAACAAGCAGGTTTGCCGGATGGTGTTTTTAATATTGTCCACGGCGATGCTGAGACAGTGAACGGTATCTGTGATCATCCGCATATTGAAGGTGTCTCCTTTGTAGGTTCGACTAGGGTCGCCAAACTCGTTTACCAAAGAACAACGCAGCATTTCAAAAGATGCCTTGCACTGGGTGGCGCAAAAAATCATTTGCTGGTGTTGCACGATGCAAAAGAAGATATGACTGCAGCTAATATTGTTGCCAGTATGAGTGGCTGTGCTGGTCAGCGTTGCATGGCGGCAAGCGCGATGGTTGGCGTGGGCAATGTTGATCATATCATAAGTAAGATATGTGCAGAAGCGCGAAATATTGTTCCGGGGAAAAATTTAGGAGCCGTTATTAATAGCGCTGCGAAACACAAGATTGAAAAATATATAACAGAAGCCGAGCAGCAGGGTGCAAAGATCTTGGTAGATGGCAGAAATGTAGTGGTGGAAGGCAAGGAAAATGGTACTTATGTCGGGCCAACAGTTATTGACTATGTGAAACCAGATATGGCTGTTGCAAAAGAGGAAATTTTTGGACCTGTTATCAGCATTATGCGCGCTGATACATTAGACGAAGCTATTGCGATTGAGAACGAAAACCCCTATGGCAATGCAGCAAGCGTGTTTACACAAAATGGCGGCTATGCAAGATATGTGATAGAAAGAGCCAGCGCGGGCATGATTGGGGTTAATATTGGTGTACCGGTGCCACGCGAACCCTTTTCTTTTGGGGGATGGAATGAGAGCAAGTTTGGTGTTGGCGACATTACCGGGAAAAGCTCGATTGAGTTCTGGACAAAATTAAAAAAGACTACGGTAAAATGGAACCCGGAAGCCGGTGTGAATTGGATGAGTTAATCTGGGCTGGCAGACCTCCAATCTAATGGAGTCAAATAGAAGCAATGCTACCTTGAATTGTTTAAAAAGATATTATGAACCCAACAGCAACCTCAGAAGCCGAAGAAATAGTGCAGGATAATCTTAATTACACCTTGTTTTCCTGGAGCAAACAAAAAGGACTAAGCCCCATTGCGGTGAAATACGGTGAAGGCGTGTATCTGTACGATTATGATGACAAGCGATACCTTGATTTCTCTTCCGGGCTGATGAATGTGAATATTGGTCATGGAAATCAACGGATATCCATTGCTGTTATGAAACAGATGCAACAGTTGAGCTATGTAACACCTAGCTTTGCAACAAGACCTAGGGGCGAGCTTGGAAAAAAGATTGCATCCATAACACCTCAAGGATTGCATAAGACCTTATTCACTACTGGAGGTGCTGAAGCAATTGAAAATGCGATCAAACTCGCAAGACTTTACACGGGGCGTCATAAAATCATCACAAGATACAGGGCATTCCATGGCGCATCGTATGGTGCAATGTCTGCTGGCGGTGATCCCAGGAAACTAGCAACGGACTCCCAGCAAGTCCCCAATATCATCCATGCAGAAGATCCTTATTGTTACCGTTGTCCGTTCGGACAAAATTTTGGCTCATGCAAATACGAATGCGCGAGCCATATTGAAAGAGTGGTCGAATTTGAAGGACCAGAAAATATTGCAGCCATTCTGATGGAAGGAGAAAGCGGCAGTAGCGGCTGCATAAAATATCCACCGGATTATTTAAGAAAAATAAGGGCCATATGTAATAAGTATGATATTTTGCTGATAGCTGATGAGGTGATGAGCGGATTTGGAAGAACAGGTAAATGGTTCGGAGTGGATAACCATGGGGTCGTTCCTGACATGATCGCAACTGCAAAAGGAATTACGTCTGGCTATCTTCCGCTGGGCGCGCTGATAGTCAGCGATAAAATTGCAAAGTATTTTGACGATCACGTATTGTGGCTCGGGTTGACTTATTCAGCGCATCCGGTGTGCTGTGCGGCGGCCCTGGAAACAATAAAGATTTATGAAGAGGAGAACCTGATTGAAAATACTGTACTGATGGGAGGTTATATCAATGAACAAATGGAAATATTAAAGCAACAACATCCATCCATTGGTGATTGGCGCAACACCGGTCTTTTAGGTTGCCTTGAACTGGTAAAGAACCGCAGTACAAAAGAACCGATGGCCCCGTTCAATGCAAAACCTGATGAAATGGCCATCATGAATAAAGTCGCAGCAAAGTTAAAAGAGCTTGGCATGCTTACTTTTGTACGCTGGAACTATATTTTTATTGCACCTCCTTTATGCATCACAAAAGAGCAGCTCGATGATGGACTGGCCATTCTGTCACAAGGTCTTACTATCGCTGATGAATTTGTGACATAGTTCTTGCACTGAACGAGGAAATAGAGAATGAAAATCAAATTGCCGTTTTTCTTATCCGGTATGTATTCATTGGTAATTCATTTGCCTTTGGGAGCAATTTATCCCTGCTGTTTTCTACAGTAGCTAGCCGTTAATCCCGCGAGACCAGCCACAAGCGCACCGATTAAAGCAGTTACCAATATAAGCAAAAACGAAGATCCGCCTAACATCAATAGCTGCGCTATTTTCCGGGAAAGTATGCTGTTATTCTTTGAGTCAATCCACCACGCAAGCGTTGCCCATAATAAAAATACGCCAAGAAATGTTGATAGGAAGGATTTCCATGACTCCAGCGGTATGACAAAGGCCACAACAAATGATACCACAGCAATTGACCACCATGGCAGATATATTCCTGCGACAAAGCTTAATAGTGCTGTTAATAATATAGACGAGATAAACTTCATTGTACTTGTTTAAGTTTTAGGAATTACGAGATAGCGGTTTTTCATTTCAATTAGTCATTACAGCGGTAAGCGTTTCGGCTCTTATTGGTAAAAGTCTTTGATAATAGTGCACAAGCTCATTTAAGTATTTGCAGATTATTCACTTTCCGAACGCCATTTTAAATCTCACTCTCTTGTCGCTTGTTTCATTTCTATTCATTATCCACAACGGATAATATTCGCCTTTAGCCCACTTGTCAATAAAGCTGTCGTAATACGGGCTTCCAGGATTGCCGCTTTCTCCTCCCGGATACACACCGTAGGCTTCTGTGGTATCAGTGAGCGAGACAACCATGCGCCAGCTAGGGCCATGTTCTTCGTTAGCCGCATTGATGCAATGCCTACCGCCGCCAATCGGCAGATGCAAACGGCTGAAGGGCGCCAGTCGCGCAAGATGCATTACTTTGGTATCTTTCGCTTTCTCCCAATCCAGTCTGCCTTCCGTGTCCAGAGATTTCAAGGACGCAACTCCTTTTTTAAACCCTGTCGTTATCTGATCGCGCAAGGTTTCTTTTTGAGGAGTCCTGATATCATCCACAAATTTGAATGCAGTGTCTCTCAAAAGAGCTTCAACTAAGACACTTTCAACTGGGCGAACCATAGGTAACGGTGATTTTGTCATGTCATCATACCAAACTTCCTTTTCAAAACATTCCCACGCCTTAGTAAAAATCGTAGCCCCTTTTTCACCAGGATCATTACGAAGGTTCCATGCCTTTAATATGTCAAAATATTTTTTCTGGATCTCATCTAGGGAGTCAAGGTTCACGTATTTCAAAAACAAGGGCACAGACATTTCTGCAAATACATTGTAATTCTCTGTTTGCAATTCCATCATATTTTCAGACGAAATCTTATTCATCCGTCTCAATAAGCGATTAATAATCAAACCACGGTAGGGGGGGAATGAGCCGCCAAGGTAGTAAGGATAACTGGCAGGGTCAGCGGGCAATTGATTGGCACTACTTACAAATCCCCGCTCCGGATTTATCATGTGCGGATTCTCATCCTGGGGGATATTTCCCTGCCACATAAAGCTGCTGTCAATACCTGGCATAATAAATTCCCCCTGCTGCTTCCATTTGGCCGGGAATTCTCCCTGATCCCAAATTGCAACGTCCCCATTCTTGCAGGCAAAAACAAAATTCTGGCCAGGGGTGTGCATCCATTTGATTGCTTCTAAATAATCTTTATAATTTTTCGCATGATCGAGCCTGTTAAAAGCCATCAGCTCGTTACTCGGATCATTTCCTTTCCATCTTACAGCATAATATTTTCCATCCGTCCTGTCCCCCGGGTTTCCATCTTTTCTGCTGCCTCGGAATTTGCTATCATACATCACTGGCCCAAACACCGTATAGGCAATCGTGTCAATCACCTCAGGAGCATTTTTTATGGTAATATGCTCGTATCTAAAATCTGTCTGTTTCCACTGGCCATTGAACCAATAGGCTTTCATGCTCTGGTCCTTGAATTTTATTTGATAATAATCACGCACATCGCGTTCTGCGTTGGTCTCGCCAAAGGCGATACTATCATTAAATCCAATAAGAATGCCGGGCGATGCAGGGCAAGACACTCCGTATGCGTTGAATTCAGGAGTGGAAATCTGCATTTCATACCAAATGGAAGGAAGGTTGAGTCCCAGATGCGGATCGCTGCATAAAATGGGTTTTCCACTTTTTGTTTTCTTTCCACTTACAGCCCAGTTGTTGCTTCCATTTTCTTTATTTGGTTTGTCTTGCAAAATGTCAGCAGAATCTTTATTACTAAAATATAATGAATCAGCGTCCACGGGAATTTTCACTACAAGCTTTGGCTTTTCGTATACTGTTCCTTTTGGAACAATCGGATCCAGAGAATCTTGTCTGGTGGGGTACATCAATGCAAAATCTTTCAATCCAAAAACCAATCTTGCATTTGTGTATTCAAAATCATTTTCATACCCGGCGAGCTCAAATGTCATGTACTTCAGGAATAGTGCGGTTTTCAGATTGCTCCATTTTTCGGGCAGGTAATTCAGCAGCTTATATTCCACGGGTAGGTCACTTTGCCTCATATTTTCTATATAAGAATTCACGCCAGCTGTGTATGCGTCACATTGCGCTTTGGTAAGGGGATTTTTTTCCATTTCTGCAACGGCCTTTTCAGCAGCGCTTACCATACCGAGCCTTCTTCTTTCGCGGTCGTATTTAATCGCCTTTTCGCCGATCAGTTCGCTGATGCGGCCCGCCGCAGCATACGTTTCAAACTCCATTTGCCACAACCTGAATTTTGCATGAAGGTACCCTTGAATAAAATAGGCATCTGTTTCATTGCTAGCAAATACATGCGGCACCAT
>DATMMJ010000212.1:0-3835 GCA_035569795.1 Puia sp.
TGTTCTGAGCAAGACAAGTACTGCTGGCAAGAGCCAGGAGAATTGCTAATAATCGCAACAGGCTAGATATTTTTTTCATTAATTTTTATTTGAATTTTAGTTTAATAAGGAGCTCAACCAAGAATGTCAAATTTATATTCCAATTGCTCATTAATTAAGTTTTTGGATACATCTGTACTACATCATATTCTCCAAATGCCTTTAAAATGAGCCTTATTACCACATCACTACTACATCAGGCGGAGTGCTGCAATCATTTCGCCTACTTCAATTTGGATTCCATGCAGCAAAATCATATAACTTTACTAGCGAGTATCTGGTTGCGCCATAATGAAAGAGTTGTATTGCTTATGCCTGAGCGAGCGCGTTGAATTGCGAACAGCACCTTGCGCCTCAGTTGAAGGACCGGTTTAGTAGCAAATCTCCCATTTTAAGGCGACAAAAGAGCCTATCCGGGTATTTGCGCGAGCATCTTACAAAGACACACTTAAATTAGTATTTACCAGAGGTTATCCATTTTTGCCTAAACTACAATGACGATGCGGTATTTATTCTTTGCTTTGATTATCATCAACTGCTTCAATTGCGTAAGCCAAAATATCATCGGTGTCCCCGAAATCATCAATTATTCAAAATCCCTATACGCCGGCGGGACGCAAAACAGGGGTATCGTTCAGGATAAAAGCGGGATTATGTATTTTGCGAATTATGAAGGATTGCTAAGTTTTGATGGAGTCTATTGGAAATTGTATCCGCTTCCTGAAAAGACTGTCGTTCGGTCTGTTGCTATTGGAAAGGATAACCGGATTTATGCCGGCGGTCAGGGCGATTTCGGGTATTTTTCACCAGACAAGAACGGGAGACTAGTTTTCACATCACTGAAAAACTTACTCTCACAAAAGAATTCCTCATTTTCTGAAATATGGGAAACCGTTCCTTTTGGAAATGATATTTTTTTTAGGTCCCGGGAAAAAATCTTTCAGTTATCCAATAAAACGCTCAATGTATATCCAGCGGCTTCGGAGTGGCTTTTTCTTGGAGAAAGCAACAATCAACTCATTGCGCAGGACGGAAAAAACGGCGTGCTGGAGTTCAAAGGGGGTGTTTGGTCTCCCTTTATCAAGCGAGCTGCCTTCCCTGCAAATTATCTTGTGACTTGTATATTCCCGTTCGGAACCGACAGCAGTTTCATCGGCACAGTCAATACTGGTTTTTATGTCTTATCCCATAATATAATTACCCCTTTTCAAATACATAAACCTAACCCATTCGACAACGAAAGAATACTAACGGCCATTTCGATAAATAAGGATCTGCTTGCTATTGGAACCAATCTAAATGGGGTTTACATTGTAAATAAAAAAGGGGAGCAGGTACAGAACCTAAGCCGCAAAGAAGACTTGCAAAATAATAATATTTTAAAAATATTCCTGGACAATAACCACAATCTTTGGCTCGGTCTGGATGATGGGATTGATTTTGTTGCATACAGCAACGCAATCAAACATATTTATCCGGAAAAACTAAATGAGGGACTAGGATACACATCTATCATCTATAACAATACACTCTATGTGGGCACGTCTAATGGTCTGTATAGCTTGCCCGTTTCAGAAAAAGAGGACTTGAGTTTTTTGAGTGGGGATTTTAAATCCATCGCGGGTACCAAGGGTTCAACCTGGGGACTATCTGAAGTAAATGGAGCGCTGCTGCTTGGCCATCATGATGGTGCTTACCAGGTTGCGGGCGATCGAATACTCCCTTTGGATACACGTAACTCATTTTGGAATTTCCTGCCTTACGCAAATGTTTTGCCATCCACTTATGTCTTGGGCGGAAACAGCATTGGCATCAGTCTTTTCCAATATATAAATAATCATTTTATTTTACTTGGTAGCGTTCCAGATTACGATGCATGGTCGCAGTTCATTGTGATGGATAACAATAATGTTATATGGGCGGCCCATCCTTATCGGGGAGTGTTCAAGATTGAAGGCAATTTACTTGACCACCCACATGTAAAATTATATACAGAAAAGAACGGCCTTCCAACATACCTCAAGAATCACTTATTTAAAATAAAGAACCATATCGTTATTGCGACGGAAAAAGGAATTTATGAATACAACGAAGCCGCTGATGCTTTTGAGCCCTCCCCTTATTTTAAGGGTCTTTTTGGGGAAAAAAATATCCGGCATCTCAAAGAAGACGATGGGGGCAATATCTGGTTTATTGAAGACAATAACCTCGGAGTCATCGATTTTTCTGGCGCTCAGCCAGAAACCATATATTTCCCGGAATTGAACGGTAAAATGGTCTCTGACTTTGAACATATCTATCCCTATAATAGGCATAATGTCCTGGTCGGCGCTGAAAAAGGTTTTTATCACATCAATTACGAGGAGTACAAAAAAAATCATTATACATCGCAGATTGAAATCGGATCTGTGCGGATTTTTGGCAAAACGGACAGCCTTCTGTATGGTGGTTATTTCGGCAGTGTGGGTGAAACCAGCGTGCAGCCTGCAAGTGCAGTGAATGACATTTCCAACAATTGGAATTCCCTGCATTTCGAATATTCATCCCCGTTATTTGTTGCCCAGAATAGTGTCAAATACAGTTATATTTTGGACGGTTATGATAAAGACTGGTCTGCGTGGTCGAAAAAAACAGAGAAAGACTATACGAACCTTCCGGTGGGCAAATATACTTTCCACGTAAAATCCAAGAGCAACCGAGGAAACGAATCGGCTATGAGCAGCTATTCGTTTTCCATTCTACCGCCCTGGTACTTCACTACGTTAGCATTTTGCGTTTATGTAATCTTGTTTATCAGTTTCAATTATCTGTTCTTTAAATGGTTGAGAAAGCAGTTCCTGCTGCAACAGAAAAAACATGAAGAGGAGCAAAAAAGATTACAGTATTTGCATCAGCTGGAACTGGAAAAATCTGAAAAAGAAATTGTGAAATTAAGGAACGAAAAATTGGAAGCTGAAATCGGTCATAAAAATAAAGAACTGGCATCTGCCGCCATGCATTTGGTACAGAAAGGGGAACTGCTTGGCAACGTAAGGGAGGAATTATTACGTTTTAAAAAAGTATCAAACGGAGAAGGCTCCTCTGAGGAACTAAAAAAAATGCTGAAGATCTTAAACGAAGAAAATAAGATGGACAAGGACTGGGAACAATTTGCAGTCCACTTTGATAATGTGCACAGTGATTTTCTACAGATACTGAAGAGCGTGTATCCAAATTTAAGTGCCCATGAACTGAAGCTGAGTGCATATTTGCGCATGAACCTATCGAGCAAGGAAATTGCGCAATTAGAAAATATCTCCGTACGGGGAGTGGAG
This sequence comes from Puia sp., assembly GCA_035569795.1. Classification (GTDB taxonomy): domain Bacteria; phylum Bacteroidota; class Bacteroidia; order Chitinophagales; family Chitinophagaceae; genus Puia. Next base: position 3,354 of record DATMMJ010000212.1, read on the forward strand.
ATTAGCCGTTACCGGTTGCGGAAGAAATTGAAAATTCCAACTGAAACAAACTTGTTCGACTTTCTGATAGCGCTGCACGCAAATGGCAAATCATCACAAATCAATAAAGAGATGAGTTATATCAAGGAATTCTGAGGGTAAGGATATTTTTTTTTGAGGATGTGTTGCATGACTCCTACTAAACATTTGAGCGACACACATATCAAAACTTAGGACACCTCACTTTTTCTTCAGGGGAATGGTCAGGCTTTTTAAAGATATATATAAGGGAAATTTCCATGCCCCCCAATCCGTGACTGGCGACTTTAAAAGAAGAAACATTGGCGTCGTAGGTCATTCCCAGGCTGAAGCTCCCATAGTCCAGTCCAAGATAAGGAATTACGGCATCCGACACATTATTGGTTCTTGCCCAGACGCCGATATACATATTTACCGGATTATTTTCGTCCGAGCTTGCACTAATTTCCAATGCGCCTCCAAAT
>DATMMJ010000213.1:0-6360 GCA_035569795.1 Puia sp.
TGAGGACTTGCAGGCTTTCGATATCCGACGGGTCGATGCTTCCGAGAGGAGCCCCGATATATCCGTCGACGACATACAGTGGATCGTTGCTACCAGTGATGGAGTTCGCACCCCTGATCCGGACGCTCAACCCGGATCCTGGATTACCATTAACTTCTTGAACAGCAACCCCGGGTGTCGTTCCCTGGAGCGCATCTTCTAACCTTACCAACGGCCTTTTAGCGATCTCCTCAGCACTTACCGTACTTATGGCCCCGGTAACGTCCAGCTTTCTTTGGGTACCATAACCTACTACGACTACATCATTCAGATTAGATGTTTCAGCGAGCATCGTTATACTGAATTGTGTTTTATCACTAACTGATATTTCCTGGGTTCGAAACCCGATATAGCTGAAAACAAGAACAGCTCTTTTGTTTGTTACCTGCAACGAAAAATTCCCATCTTCTTTTGTTGTGGTTCCATTGTTTGTACCTTTTTCCACGATGCTCACTCCGGAAAGCGGCTCACCTTTGTTGTTGGTCACCTTGCCACTAACGAGCATGGCTACCGGAATTTCTGCAAATGCGACAATGTTTGTAATAACAACCAGATTATCGCTAAGCCTGCGATAGGTCAATGAAGTGTTTACTAATATTTTTTTCAGCACATCATCCAGGGAGGCGTTCTGGACGCGGATGCTTATCCGATGGTCTTTCGGCAATATCTCCGCTTTATAAACAAAGCGAAAAAACCCCTGTTCTTCAATAGCCTTAAATGCTTTCTCTAATTTTACTTTTTCGAGCTCTAGGTTAATGTTAGTCTGCCCATAGCCTTTTGCAAATGACTGAATGGAAGCAAAAAAAATCAGTAGAATGGCAAGTTTCGTCATCAGAAGGCATTTGATGAGTGAGCTGTGGGCATCATAAAATGCGCCACATCTAAATTTTTTCATAATTTAGTATTGATTTAGTGATGGGATGTTTGCCCAGAGGTGGGCAATTTTTCTGTCTTATAGCAGCGGGGGATGCTTCAATCACCCTCCGCTGTTTTTTTGCTGGCTGTGTTAGGTAATTTTTTTCATGTTAAGCAGTTTTTTGGTTATGCAATCATTACATTTCAGGCATTTGCCTTCAAAAAAATTATGGCATGATGGTTACTTCTTTCCTATTGATAGTATATTTAAAGTTTCCTGTAAAATGCAATGCTTCCATCACCTGCTCGAGGCTTTCATCGTCAAACACTGCGTGGTAATGATAATCCTGATTCTTAAAGCGTTCGTCCGTAATGTTCACTTTCACATTATACCATCGCCCGATCTTCAACGCAACATCTTCAAGGGTCTCCCCATCAAAGGCCAGTTTGTTTTTCATCCATAAAATTTCAGTAGCACTGCTGTCAGTTTTTTGGAAATGCACATTGCTTAAAACCATTAGTGGATTATCATCTGTTTTCTTTTCGCCGGCTGGCCGGTTTGTGCTAACCTCGTGCGAATTATTCTGAACCACTAATTTTTCATTCGGTTTCAGTATGATTTTCTTTTCCGGGTTATTGTGCATCGTAATTTCAACCGAGCCTCGGAACAGTGCAGTTTCTGTAATTTTTTCACTGCTGTAAGACCTTACATTGAAAGCTGTGCCCAGTACTTTAACATCAATAGAAGCGGCGTGAATGATGAACGGATGATTTTTATCTTTCACCACATCGAAATAGGCTTCGCCCATCAGTTGAACTTCACGAAAGCTGCCAGAAAAATTTCCATTATAGATTAGCTTGCTATCTGCATTCAGCCATACTTGTGTTCCGTCAGGCAATAGTATTTTTGATTTTGACCCCGCTTTGGTGCTAACTATATTTTGGGCAGATGGGGGAACAGTTTTGATTTCCTCATTTGGCCTGGATACAATAAAAAAGAAAGCAATAACAGAAGCGGCGACACCACTTATTATCCATAATGGGACGCGGTATCTTTTTAAAGGGCTTATCGTTTTCATTTCAGAAAACTCCTCTTCATTTTCTCCGGCCGCTTCATATTTGAGGACGGGCCCAGCAAAATGATTGCTTAAGCGCTGCAAATGTTTACTAAAAGCATCATCTTTTTTAACTGGTAAGCCAGCATGCTTTTGTGCCCAGATTTTGCTGAACGTCTCGTACTGCAAACCCATTTCAGGATGCTGTTTTAAGAGCATGTCCAGTTCTTCCAGTTCTTCAGGCGTTGCTTCGCCGGACAGTTTTAAACTTACCAATAGCCAAAATCTTTCTTCCTGCATAATATAGTTGCTATACAATGGGACAATGATTCAAACTAGAATGTACCAAAAGCTTAAAAACTTTTTTAAACCTCTAAAAAAATGTCAATTTTGACTTTTTAATGCACCACATTTAGGAGCTTTTGATGCACCCTTTGCTCATTTTCCAGCAAATCATCCATTTTGTCTCATTCACTTCCTGGTCATGAACTTGCATTTACTGGCGTGTTCGTCCCAGGCTGGTTTATAAAAAGGGATGAATCAAATTATGGACAAATATGGAATTGAATTCCGAATTTGTCCAATTTTCACTTCAGCTAAGATTTTGAAAATTTATCGGGTCGATAAAGTCCCTGTTGCAGATATGCAGGTAACATATCACCGATTTTTTTTGTAGCAATGGCAAGTTGGTTGCGCACCGTTAATGGAGAGATGTGCAGCACCGCAGCTACTTCTTTATATTTCATCCCATCTTCTTTCACTAATTGGAAAATAATGCGGCATTGCGGAGGAAGTTTTTGTATTGCTTCTTTTATTTTATTAATTATATCAGCCGATATATATATATCTTCCGGGCTCTTTAATTCTACAACAGCCTCAATATCTACAGCATCAAGACTTACAAAATTTGTTTTGTAATTTTTATTAATGTAATTAAGTGAAAAATTTTTTGCGATGGTGAAAAGATATACACGCAGATTTTCAATTTCCGAAAGCCTGCTCCTGATCTGCCAGAGCTTTACAAAAACATCGGAAACAATTTCTTCGGCTGCTTCACTCGATTTTACAAACGCATAAGAAAAACGATGCAACCCTTTAAAAAGAAGGTCGTACAACTCTTTATAAGCCTTCATATCTTCGTACAGCGCGATGCGCTGTTGCAGTTGTTGTATTATATCTTGCTGGTCCAAAATAGTTGTTTCAAACAGTTTGTAAACAGGGCATTATTATTTTCTAATCTGAGCAAGCATCGATAATGCGTCTTTATTCTTATTGTCTTTTGTTAACACCATATTGATATATTTTGATGCGCCATCCTGATTGCCCATTTTAAAATACCGGTCAGCTATTTGATTCAATATAGAAATATTGGAAGAATCTTTGGCATAATTTTTCTGAAGCCCGATAATTTCCTCGGCAAAATATTTAACAGGCGCGAGTTGCATGCCATTTGTATTATTGCTGATAGCGTAGTCTAGATAAGGCAGCGCATCGGTTGGCTTATCCAATTTGAAGTAAAGTACAAAAAGTATTCTCGCTTTATCAAAGGTAGAAGACAGGTCAAACGATTTTTTAAAATAGAAAATGGCATCTTCAAAATCGTTCAGCTTTCCGCTCAACATAGCCGCTCTTTCATAATAATCGGCATCGGTTGGATATTCGAGAACTAACCCCTCCACTACCTTTTTTGCCTCGTGGAGCTGACCTTGTCTCATATAATAATTGTAGATGCTGTCCATCGCCGAAAACCAGCTCAATTGTTTTGATGAAAGATCCAATCCAATTTTTTCTACTTCTGTTTCAATCTTTATGCTATCCTGCTGATTAAGCATTTCATTGAATGGCCAACTTTTTTTTAAGTTCGATATTCTGTATGCCCCAGACAAGGAATCAACTTTTGTTATAGGCATCTCATCAAGCAATTGCTGAAAGCTCATCTCTTTTTCTTTGCTTACAGTAATCAGTTTTTCCTTTTTTATTGCATCATAAAAAGATTCCGAAATTAGGGCATATCCTGTTAAGTTAGGATGAACATGCTCAAGAATCAAACTATCGCCAATAAGATGATCAGCGCTCCAGTTTTGAAAAACTGCTTTTGTATCTACTAAATGCGCATCAGGATATTTAGCGCAGAGCTTACCGATGATGTCATTCATTTCTCCGGGCGCCCTGAAACGAAGGCCATCTAAATCTTTTGCCATTGCAAAATATTTTTCTGCCTGATTAAAATCGCCCTGCATATAAACCAATCTCCCCAAATAATAATTGCAAAGCGCGTGAGCGTTGTACATTTCATTGGCTCGGCAGAAGAAATTATATGCAGAAGGAAAATCTTTCAGGTTAAAAGCTTTCACTCCGCTTTCAAAATTTGTTTTGAATGATGGGAACTTAACGCTATCTGCCTGCATACTGATAAATGGCATCAGGTCTTTTTCATTGCTTACAAGATTGCTTATAAAAACAGGGACATGTTCTTTATTGAATATGCTCAACACTTCATCCATATTGGATTTGAACTGCTCGACACCCCTGTAGTATAATTTTGACTGATAAGGAATTTCTCCGTTTGCTACCATCAACTGCATTCGTTTCTCACCGGAATTGTTTTTATTACTCCCGAACACCCCTGCAATTTTTGCATACAAGTTAGTTATCAATTGTACGATCTTTAATTCGCGCAGTGCAAGGACCATTTTAATAATGAAGGGACTGCCGCCAATATTTTCAGTTGATGCGACTCCTAAAGCACCATAATATTCATTGTGACCGGTATATATGAAAATGGCATCCGGCTTATAATGCACCGCTTCTTCTGCAAAACCCAACACGGTGTGGGAGTTTACTGCAGTCAAGGAAATATTAATGATCTCAAAATTTTTATCAGGGAAGGTGCGCATTAAACGATATTGCAGCCATCGATGAAAGGAACCGTTGTGAAAATATGGATAACCGATGGTGGTTGATTCCCCAAGCACAAAAATGCGCATCGTATTCCGGTCCTTTTCCTTTTTGAATAACTCTTCATTACCTGTTGTAGCTATTGCCTGATTGGTGAAATATTTTTTGGATGCATCCGGATTCAATACTAAAAAATTTCCGTCTCCTTTATATTCAATGAAAAGACTGTAATCGTTACCATAATGAAACACACGGAGCGTAATCTCAAAAAGTAGTAAAATACCGAAAGGCAATAAGATGGCTACCAGCTTAAATAAGAAAACTCTTTTTTTAGCGGAAGGCTTAGCTTCTGGAAATGAATTATTTTTCTTGAGTTTATTCATCAAAAAAGAGGGTTGTAATAATCATTATTATAAGCGCGATAGACAAATTTCTAATTCCATGTACATTTATAAAATCAACTTTTTGTGACCGGGATATAAAACCCCGTCGCTTTAAATTTGAGCCGAGCATTATTTGCAATTGTCCCGGATGGGAGTCCTGTTCAGGGCTTTTAAGCGTCGCACCATAAGTGATGCTTGCGCCACTGCAGGCAATTTTGATATTGTTACTTCCTGCAGTGGAAACCGCAGATAATAAAGCAAACAATAAGTAAGCGGCAAAAGAAAATCTCATCTTTGCAATCGTTTGGAAGTAAAACAATAAAAAATATTTTTCAATAAAAGTGATTTATCATCTCTTCATCTCCCGTTAATCCGTAACCCACAAGCTGCCTTTTAACCTGATATCTTCCGAAGAGCTGCCTACCATTATTTTAAATTCTCCCGGTTCCACCACATGTTTCATTTCTCTGTTCCACAGCGCTAAATGCTCTGTCCCGATTTTAAAGTGAGCAACACCGCTCTCACCGGGTTTTAATGTTATCCGCTCAAAGCCTTTTAGTGCAATACCAGGCGTGGTGACACTCCCAATCACATCCCGCAAATAGAGTTGCACAACTTCGGTACCTTGTTTTTGCCCTGTGTTTTTTACCACCACACTAATATCTGCTGTGCCATTAAACTTTATTTTTGAAGGGGATATTTGCAGATTAGAATATTCAAAACTGGTATAGCTCAGACCAAGCCCAAAGGGAAACAAAGGAGTGCTTGCTTCATCAACGTACACATGCCGCGAAGTTGGTTTGTGATCATAATAAAAAGGCAATTGCCCAACAGATCGCGGAAATGTCATGGGTAATTTTCCTGAAGGATTAACATTGCCCAATAACACATCAGCAATGGCAAGACCACCTTTTTCGCCAGAAAACCAGGATTCAACTATCGAAGAAATATTTTTTGCAACCCAGTTAATAGAAAGTGGCCTTCCGTTGAAAAGCACAACAGCAATAGGTTTGCCAGTTTCATGCAATGCTTGGATAAGCTTCATTTGTTTATCGTCCAGATCAAGATTTGCCCTGTCCTTACCTTCGCCAATTATGCTCAGGTCTTCTCCAAGCACAACAACCCCAACA
>DATMMJ010000214.1:0-7132 GCA_035569795.1 Puia sp.
AATTAGGCGGGCTAGATGCCCAATAATTTTGCTTCTCGGAAAAATCTGAAGGGTCAATGCTCTCATAATTCCTAATATCCTGTATCCGTAAACTTCTTGGCATCGAAAGGATCGTAACTAGGGCGTGATTGGCAGCTCCGGCTAAAGGACGGTTAACAATATCCTCCACTAAATAATTAGCTTTAAAATCCATCGATAGATTTTTTGCTACCTGTGTGGTTTGACGAAGGTTCAGGTTGTTTCTTTTATATTCATTATTTGGCAATATCCCTTTGCTTAAAGTATTGGTATAGGAGAAATAAGTTTGAGATTTGTCATTGCCTGCAGATATTGCAACAGAATTTATGAACTCTGAACCAGTTTGAAAAAAATCCTTCACGTTATCAGGTTGTGGTGTTAAGGCTTGCGTTTTGCCTGTCCAGTCAGTTACGAATTGCCCGTCCATTTTTGCCCCCCAGCTTTGATCGCTTGCAGCGGCAAAATTATTCCCAAGACCCTGGCCATACATATTCTGGAATTTGGGAAGAATCATAGGGTTTTCAAGATTCAACGAGCTGGCAATCTGTATGCCGATCCCATTGCCCGATTTTCCTTTTTTTGTAGTCACAATGATTGCCCCGTTTGACGCATCGGACCCATATAATGCCGCAGCTGAAGCTCCTGTCAAAACCGTTACTGTTTCAACATCGTCGGGGTTGATATTTGATATCCCGTCACCATTGTCCCTGGTAAGGCCTACATTTCCCGTGACATCAGTGAATGCTTTGGGAGTATTATCAATCCTTACCCCATCGACGATTACAAGTGGCTGGTTATTGCCAGTAATGGACCTGTTCCCTCTGAAAATAATTCTGTTGGAGCTTCCGGGACCTGCATTGGTTTTACTGATCAACATGTTGGCTACCTTTCCATTCATTGCGCTGGTAAGGTTGACATCCCGGGTTTCGCTCAAATCGTTTCCTTTTATTGTTTGGGTAGCGTAGGTGAGGGACTTTTTTTGTCTTGAAATACCCAGCGCCGTCACAACGACTTCCTGCAATTGGCTCACCACAGGTTCAAGTACAATATCTACTACACTTCTGCCATCAATGGGCACTTGGGCCGTTTTATATCCGACATGAGAAACCTCCAGAACAGCTGATTTATCGCGGACAATTAAACTGTATTCTCCATCATTGCCGGTATTCGTTCCGTTACTTGTGCCAAGCTCCTTGATAGCTATGCCTGGTGAGGATGTTAATGAGCCATCCATATTTCGAAGGCGAATAGTTCCTTTTACCGGGAAATCTACTACGATATCTTCTTTTTCTGTAACCGAGGTAACTACGATCAGGCCTGATTCCAGGATCTTGTAGGTGAGGGATGTGGATTTGAAAACAAGGTTTAGTACATCCTGTATCGCAGCATGATGCACACTGATATTTACACGGATATCGTCCGGTATAATTTCATCATTGTAAATGAACCGGTAAGAGCTCGCTTTTTGAATTACTGTAAGAGCCTTTTTTATTCGGGCATCTTTCAGCGTCAGGTTAATATCTCCCTGAGAGTAACCGGCAGAAAAAGCCTGCATACTGGCTATAGCAAGAATAATCGATAGTTTCATATATAAAAAGAACTTAAAAAATGCCTTGCTCATAAAAGCAGGCTTCTGCGCTTGCAATTTTTGCATAGATTTGATATGAAAAGTTAGATAAGAAGGAAGCGTAAAATCCTAACGGAACAAACGTTTCCCGATTTTCTCAGGGGAGATGTTACCAGCATCTCCCATTTTGTGCAGTTAAGTCCAAGTCATGATTTTTCTTTTGAATGGTTAATAAATTTTTTTTTGCTGATCCACAGTTCCTTTCCTTTGATCTGATAATTGAAATGACAGGAAAGCTGCATTGCTTCCAGCATGTCCGTCAAGGTTTCTTTTTCGATCACTCCGGAAAATCTTCTTTGTTTAATTTCATCATCTAAAAAGTGAATTTTTATGCCATACCAATTTTCAATTTTAGGAGCAAGTTTTTCAAAAACTTCGTTATCGAATTCTAATCTATCTTTCAACCACACCGTTTCTGCAAGTACCTGGGAGCTGTCTTTTTTCAATGGTATGATGGTATAAATAGAAGTACCAACGCTAGGTCCATGGCTGCTTTGTTGGTCATGATAGTCTGGTTCCTCTACAGGTATAATAATTTTTTCATTTGGTTTTAAGATTATTTTTCTGGTAGGATCTTTGTGGGTGGTGATTTCTACAAGACCTCTAATTAATGATGTTTCTGTTGAGTGTTCACCCGGGTAAGCGCGCACATTGAATGCAGTCCCCTTTACTGTAATGTTAATTGCGCCTGTGTGAATGATAAATGAGACTTTTTCATTTTTAGTTACGTCAAAAAATGCTTCACCGCTTAAATATACTTCTCTGTTATCTGTGCCAAAATTCTTATTGCCATACGTTAATTGACTGTTTGCATTTAGCCAGACCATGGTTCCATCTGCAAGCACTATTTTTGTTTTTGTGCCTTGTTGTGTCGAGACCTGGCTCATTTTGCCTTCCAGTGGCGAAAAAACAGGTGTGTTTTTATTGAATCCGGTGAACTCAAAAACCAGGGCTCCCCCAGCAATAAGCAGGCATGCCGCAGTAATCCATTTCTTCCATCCAATATGATAAAGAGGGATATTTCTTTTATCTTCCGAGTTCAGATTTTCGAGAATCTGATTCCAGTTATTGTCAGGCAACGTGGTGTCAGGAATAAACTCAAGCGGAACATCCCATATTTTTTCAATGATATCAATGGAATAAGTTGGGTCGTTATCAGATGATAACAATTGTTCTAATTCCTTTATCTCCTGTTCGGATGCCTCTCCGTTTTTCTTTTTTCCAAGTAATATCCAGATTCTGTCAGATGACATGCAGTTGATTTTGCGTTTGTATAACTTATAAACGCAAGTGAATGGCCTTTACCCCCAAGCAGACTTTAAAATATTTATTTTGATGAGTGGATTTGTTTAGGAAGGTGAAGACGAACAACCATATTGATTTTTTTTAATGCAATGCCAACCTGGTTTTCCACTGTTTTGATATGGAGATGAAGCAGCTCCGCCACTTCTTTATACTTTAAACCGTCTTCTTTTACCAGTTTAAAAATAATGCGGCATTTAGGAGGGAGCTCATTAATGCCTTTATTGATACGGTCCATGATCTCGCGGGTTATCATCAAATCTTCGGGAGTAGTATCTATTTGGTAATAAGGCAGAGCGGCATCGTCCAGGTCAATATGTTTTTTGTGGCTGTATTTTCTTAAATAGCTCTTGCTGATATTTTTGGTCATCACATACATGTAAAAAGAAAAATTCTCGATGTTTTTTAAGCTCGAACGTTTCTTCCAGATTTTAATAAAGACATCTCCCACTATTTCTTCGGCAATTTCTTTAGACTTTACAATGGCATAAGCAAGCAGAAAAAATTTATTGGCATAACAGTCATACAGTATTTTTAGAGCGATTTCATCATCGCAGCCCATTCTTCTTTGAAGCTCTATCAAATCAGATGGCAGTAAACCCTTCAAGCTGTTATTTTTATGTGGCTTGCAAAATTATTTACACAATCATATTTGTTCAATGCAATCAGTATTCCTGTTTTTCCGCGAAATGTAAAATTACCAAAAAGGAACATTTAGATGTTTTGCATAATTTCATGAAATTACTTTTTTAATTCATTAAGTTCGATACTTTTCATGATTTTGACTACTTGCCTTTTTATCAAATTTTATTGAATCAGTAGTAGAAGATATTTTCCCAGCAGAGAATGCACATTTTTGAATTGTTATCATAAAATGAAATCAAGTCAGCTCCGAAAATATCTGAGTGACTTGATATTTCTAGCGGATCGAAAGCAAAAGAATTATATATACTGGAGATGACCTAATCAGCTTGTTTAAGGGACACGGATTTAGCCACATCAGTGGGCTGGATCTGCATTTCGGCAGGAAAAGAGTTTCGCTCAAAATTTTCACTTTAAAATTAACTCCGGCCCCCAGAAATCAAAATTTGAGGTGAAGATTTCATGAGGAAAATAGATTGGAAGATGCCGGGAACTGACACTAATAGAATATATGACATAAATTATCGCATGTATTCCGTTTTTTTGCCAACTTTAGCACTCGATTTAACCCACCGATTGTATTTTATTCACAGAAATCAAAAGTGGCCAATTTGAGAATTGAGCATTATTTGTTTTATGAAAAATTTGACAGCCTCCCTTTTTTTGATTCTATTTTGCTGCACGGTTTACAGCCAGACTGATAAACATTTACTTATTGAACTTGATAATGCAATCCAGGGATCTGATAAATATGATGCCAGAAAATTGGTTTCAATCGACAGCATAAAACAACTACTCTTTGCAAATCAAAACGAGGATTTAAGAATTAGGTATGCAACTTATTTGCAACTATATGATGCCTACAAAGTGTTCAATTATGATTCAGCCTTTGTGTATTCAAAAAAATTGCAGTTGAATGCGGCAGCATTGGACGATCGGTCAAGAATTATCGAAGCAAAGATCAAACTTGGTTTTATTCAGCTTTCTTCGGGCATGTTCAAAGAAACATTTGATTCACTAGTCAGAATAAATATAAATTCAACACCAGACAGCATCAGAGCCGAGTACTATGCACTGATGGGCCGTTGTTACTATGACCTTGGAGATTTTGATAACGACAGATATTACACTCCGGCCTACGTTCAGATGGGAAATAGGTATATAGATTCTGCGCTCTCAATATATTCAGTCAGTTCTTTTGAATATTCCTATTTCAAAGGATTAAGGGACATCAAATCGGGAAAGAAGGAAGATGCATTTTTAAGTTTTAAGAAAATCATTGACAGGCCTGGATTGACTGCTCATCAATACGCGGTAACAGCTTCCACTTTGAGCGATATATATATTCAAAATGGAGAGAACGATTCTGCCATTGATTTATTGATCAAAGCATCAATTGCAGATATCAGATCATCCACGAAAGAGACCGCTGCTATTTTCAATTTAGCGGGACTCTTATATAAAAAAGGAGACATAAAAAAAGCTTCAGATTACATTGAGCGGGCGATTAGTGATGCGGTATTTTATGGAGCGCGGCAAAGAAAAGTTCAGGTGAGCGCTATCCTTCCCGTTATCGAAGTAGAAAAGATCAACAGGGTCGAAAATGAGAAAAAGATACTTATTACCTACGCAGTTATTACCACTTTGCTATTATTACTCGTTGTCTCACTGGCAATAGTGATATTCCGACAAGTCAATAAATTAAAGATCGCAAAGAAGATCATTACAGATGCTAGCGAAAAGGAACATGCAATAAACAACAAGCTGATCGAAGCCAATAAAATCAAAGAAGAATATATAGGCTATTTCTTCAACAGCAATTCGGATTTCTTTGCAAAAATTGAACGATTTAAAAAATCAGTTGACCAAAAAATAAGCGACCGGAAATTGGATGAAATTAAATTCCTTGTAAATAATATCAACCTCAAACAAGAAAAAGAAGAGCTTCTTAAGAATTTCGACAGGGTATTCCTCAAATTATTCCCTGATTTCGTAACCGTTTTTAATTCCATGTTTAAAGAAGAAGATCAGTTAAGGCTTAAGGATAACGAATTATTGAATACCGATTTGCGGATATTTGCCCTCATTCGCATGGGGATACACGATAATGAGAGAATCGCACAGATTTTGGAATATTCTGTAAACACAATCTATACTTACAAAACAAAGATCAAAAATAAATCCCTCGTGCCAAACGAAGAGTTTGAGCAACGGATCATGGATATAAAAACCATGTAAGACAAATCCTCGGGGTGGTATTCATTCGCATATGTTTTTCCACAATCTTCTCCTCTAAGAATTCAGTGATTTCATTTTTTCTGCTTGAAAGCCATTAAGTACAATTCATATTATACTAATATATATATAAATACAGGCGTCTAAAAATCAAACTATTAAAGATTTGCTTTTTCTCATTTTCCTCGGAATCATTTATATCTCATCCATATAAGTTGTCACGGCCTTTAATTATTTATTTTTTTGATTATTCAAAAAGTACAATTGCCAAGCGCTTCCTATGCGGCTATTTTCTGGGTGGCAATTAGACTTTCTGATTTGTCTTAGAGTCATCAAAATAATTGCTTGTAATTATATGGGAACCTACAAAAACTTTAGCTGGATGTTAAGCCAACCGGCTTTAGGCGACTTGCATCACTCGAAAAATACAATCCGTAATCGTCAAGGGCGCTTCCCTTCTTTTTATGGCTGAAATAAATTTCAACCATTCCTAATTTTCGCCTCTTCATGGTACAAGGATTTCTAAAAAACTAAACTAACGCTTTATGACAAAAACACGATTTCTAAAAGCATTTCTTGGATGTTTGTATTTCATTTTGTTAATACATCAATCCCGGGCACAGGATAAAACCGTTACGGGCATGGTCAAGGATGAATCTAATGTGCCTATTTCAGGTGCGTCGATCCTAGTTAAGGGAACAAAATTCGGCACTTCTACACAAGCTGATGGTTCTTATAAAATTAACGCTCCTGCTACTGGCACGCTCATTATTTCCTTTACTGGGTATGAAACACAAATTGTCCCGGTAAAGAATAAAACAGAAATCAACATTACGATAAGGCAAAGTAACAGCACGCTGAATTCCGTAGTTGTAATTGGATACGGCACACAAAAACGTAAAGATGTAACAGGATCTGTTTCTTCTGTTAAAGGCACAGCTATCCAAGACCTGCCCGTTACCAACGCGACAGAGGCCTTACAGGGAAGAGCAGCGGGTGTTGAGGTTATCAAAAATTCTGGTGCCCCAGATGCAACGCCTACCATTATAATCAGAGGGCTCTCTTCTTTGCATCAGCCAAACCCCTTATACATTGTGGACGGAGTTCGGATGCCTGGCGACAATATCAACATACAGGATATAGCAACAATTGACATTTTAAAAGATGCCAGCGCTGCAGCTATTTACGGATCTGCCGCAGCAGGAGGGGTGATTGTAATAACCACCAAGAGAGGTGCTGATACCAAGCCTTCAATCAATTTCAATGTAAGATATGGTGTAACAAAACCGAAGCTGGTGCACTTACTGG
>DATMMJ010000215.1:0-2582 GCA_035569795.1 Puia sp.
CAATCCTATTTTGTATTTCGGGTTCTATGATCTTTTGCAAATTTTCGTGCCCATCGCTAAACCGCCTTCTGTTCCCAAATCACCGCTACATGCACTATTGTCTCCACGCTTTTCTGCATGTCCTGAATGCTCACATATTCCTGTTTACTATGAAAAGCCATCTCTCCGGTAAAAATATTGGGGCAGGGCAAGCCCATAAAGGAAAGCCTTGATCCGTCAGTGCCCCCACGGGCGCTGCTTTGTTTTACGGTTATTCCAGAACGTTGAATCGCTTCCATTGCATATGCAGAAACATGAGGGAATTTATCTAGCGCTTCCTTCATATTGCGGTATTGCTCCGTTACTTTCATTTCATACTTTGCCCCTGGAAATTTTTTGATCGCATCTTCTGCTTTATCTTTCAGGTACTGTTCATAGGCAGCCAGCTTTGCAGTAAAAAAATCCCGGATGATAAATTTTACCGTTGCCTTTTCCGCAATGCCTTCAATCTGTAATGGATGCACAAAACCGTAGCGGTCTTCTGTTGTTTCGGGAGATAACTCGTCTTTTGGCAAGGAACCAATAAATGCAGCAGCTACTTTAACCGCGTTCACCAATTTATCTTTTGCATAGCCGGGATGGGCGCTAAGGCCATAAAATGTAAACTGGGCGCCATCAGCAGAAAATGTTTCATCTTCAAACGCGCCAAGTTCGCCACCATCTAAGGTATAACCAAAATCAGCGCCGAGTTTTTTTAGATCTACCTTATCAACGCCTCGACCTATTTCTTCGTCAGGAGTAAATAATACTTTTATCGGGCCATGTTTAATTTCAGGGTGTGTGATCAGATAATTAGCCATGTCCATGATCACGGCAACACCTGCTTTATCATCTGCTCCGAGTAAAGTGCTCCCGGAAGCCGTAATAATATCATCGCCTATTTTTTCTTTCAGATAGGGATGCTCGTTAGACGAGATGACCTGCGAAGAATCGTCGGGCAAATATAAATCTTGACCACTGTAGCCATGGTGTATGATAGGTTTTACATTCTGGCCACTGCAGTCAGGCGATGTGTCCACGTGAGCGCAAAAGCAGATAGCTGGTACTTTTTTATCCGTGTTAGATTGAATCTCCGCATATACATACCCAAACTCATCCAAATATGCGAAAGGAATACCGATGTTATTCAACTCTTCAACTAATAGACTGCTCAACTTTTTCTGTTTTTCAGTAGAAGGAAATGTGTTAGAATCCGGGTTGCTTTGTGTATCAATTTGCACATAACGCAAAAACCTTTCAGCAACAGTAAATGAATAGTCCTGAAACATAGATGATTTGATTAATTTAGTGCAGCGAATATAATCACTATGGATAATTCAACTGAGAAAAAACCTCTCCTAAAGCAAGGCTGGCTTCGTGTGCTGTTGTTTATTGTGTTTTATTGTTTTATTACCCTCCTCGTATCCATCCCCGCCATATTATTATTAACGCCCGTAAAACCAGGCGAACTGGAATCCGATGCATTTCAAGTGATTGCAAACCTTGCTTCCGGTTTTTTATGGTTGCTGGTGCTGATTGAATTACTGTCTTGTGTTGTTGCTGTTTTTGTTTTCAGGAATTTCGTTGACCGCAACAGTATCACCAGCCTTGGTTTCAGTACAACTGGCCACGGGCACGAAATGATTGCAGCATTTTTCCTTGCGCCGGCCTTAATTGGAATCGGCTCATTGATTTTATATTTCTCAAAACATTTGGAGTGGGATTATAATGGATTCAATGTGCAAACTCTTTTAATGGACGCAGGCACTTTGGCGCTTATTGCCTTTAGCGAAGAGATTGTGTTCAGGGCTTATATTTTGAATAATCTGATGCAGTCGTTTAATAAATGGATCGCTCTTATCGCTTCGTCCCTGTTATTCACGATCTTTCATTTAACGAACATGGGGGTCAGCACTATACCGCTTGCTAGTATTTTTCTCTCAGGCATCTTATTGGGCATCAATTATATCTACACAAAAAATGTATGGTTCTCCATCATCCTGCATTTTAGCTGGAACTTTTTTCAGGGGCCTTTGTCTGGCTATAAAATAAGTGGTGCCAGCTTTTCTTCATTGCTGCAAACAGATTTGAAAGGCGACAACGCTATCACCGGAGGCGATTATGGGTTTGAAGGCTCTTTTGTAGCAACCGCATTGTTGCTTATCACGGTGCTGCTATTCTATTTGATTTATGAAAGGAAATTTAAGGTTGTGGTTGAGAGGGCACAGAAGTAAACGGAAAAACCAGTTGTCCCGTACCTCTGTTGCAGGATCCGCGACTATCATCAACCATTGCCAGTGCGTCAACTCAAGGCATAATGATTAGCGATTTGCTTCCTACGATTTCTATAAGCTCCAGATCAAACACTAGGTCTTCGCCAGCCAAAGGATGATTACCATCCAGCACGACAGAATCATCTTTTACTTCAGTGATCACAACAGGAATATTTTGGCCCGCACCGTCTGTCATACTCAATTGCATACCCGGCTCAGGTTTCAGCTCAGATGGTAAACGGTCGATAGGGAATTCCAGGACCATCTGCGGGTCAGCGGGTCCATAAGCTT
>DATMMJ010000216.1:0-2350 GCA_035569795.1 Puia sp.
TCAAAATTCAAATGGCAATACTCAGTATGCCATGGCTGCCTAATCAGTGATTAGATAGTCATTAGGGCCGCGTGAGCAGGTTGACCTGTTGCCAGGCTCCGCCGCCGACTCAAAACAAAACACAGGTTGCTGCAGTGGAAGGCTGTGACTGCTGCTTAAGCACATTCAGCTAAGGAGATGTTTGGTTTGTTGTTTTCCTGCCATCTCCCGACAAGCAATAAACAAATAAGCATGTAGAAAGCTTTTGAAGAATATGTTTGGACAGGAGTTCGAATCTCCTCACCTCCATTTTTTTCACTTATTTAAGGTATTATCAAATCAAGAGAGCCTGCAAAACCCAGTATTTGCGGGCTTTTTGCTTTTTAGCCTTACCTGCATTTACCCTGTTTTACGGATTATTTAGCTGGAGTAATTCGTGGAGTCATACTCCAGTTTATAAAGACTCCAGCAACTTAACTCAAAACACTGTTTATTAACATTTTATAAGAACTGAACTCTCTCTTTCGCTATACGAAAGAGGGTAATTTTATAACCTTAAAAATGTTTAAAATGGAAAAGAGTTTCGGCTTGTACTTTCATCTAAAAAAATCAAAGGTTCAAAATGATCTAGAACTTCCTGTTTACATGAGAATAACAGTGAACGGAACCTATTGTGAGGCAAGCACAAAAAGAAAATGGAGCCAATTAAAATGGAACATTGCAGCTGGTAGGGCAGATGGCAAAACTGATGATGCAAAATCCCTTAATGCCTATCTTGAAGTATTGCATAGAAAAGTCTATGAGGTAAGGAAAGAATTGTTGGCGTATGATAAGCCAGTTACTGCTGAAAATATAAAGATCATTCTTCAGGGTGGCGAGCTTAGCGAACATAAGCATATGCTCATGGAAACATTCCAGAACCACAATGACCAAATGACTTCATTGGTAGGGAAAGAATTTTCCAGAGCAACTCTGACGCGATATATAACTTCTTTTGGGCATACTCGCTCTTTCCTGATTTGGAAATACAAAGTATCAGATATTGACATCTCTAAGCTTGACTATGAATTTATAACAGAGTATGAATTTTGGCTCAAAAGCGTGAGGAATTGCGGCCATAACTCAACTATAAAATACCTGAATAATTTCAGAAAAATAGTGAACCGTTGCTTGCGCAATGGGTGGCTTCATAAAGATCCTTTCCTTGGTTTCAGGATGACAAAAAAAGAAGTTGAGAGAACGCCTCTTACGGAGATCGAGTTGCAAACTTTAATGAATAAAACTTTTTCTTTTGAGCGGTTGAACATTGTAAGGAATATTTTTGTCTTCAGCTGCTACACAGGGCTTGCATATGCTGATGTTAAAAAATTAAAGCGCTCAGAGATTATAATTGGGATAGATGGAGAAAAATGGCTCGTAAGCAAAAGGCAAAAAACAGATACACCAACTCGGATACCTCTATTGCCAATAGCTTTAAGCATGATAGAAAAATACGCAGCACATCCTCAATGTAAAATACAAGATCGCGTATTACCTGTACTAAGCAACCAGAAAATGAATTCCTATCTGAAGGAAATAGCAGATTGTTGTGGCATTTCCAAACAACTGACATATCATATCGCTCGGCACACGTTCGCGACAACTGTTACGCTTAGCAATGGAGTGCCTATTGAGACTGTTTCGAAAATGTTAGGACATCGCGATTTAAGGACTACTCAGCATTATGCAAAGATCCTGGATAAAAAAATAAGCGAGGACATGAGAAATCTTCGCGATAAATTTGCTTCGATCGGATAGGAAAACTTATTGTTTTTATACGCAACCGCAAAGCAACGACAGAAAAATAAATCATCGTATTCAATCAAATTGGATTTATTTTAAAGTTGGTAAGCAAATAAATATTAGCCATTATTATGATAAAGAAAGTTTTACTAAATAGATAAATTTTCCCCTTTGGATTCCGCCATTTATCGCACAAATATTTTACGCATGCGGTAATGGTCCCCACAACTCATTCAAGGGTTCCCAAAAGCAGAGAAAGTGGCGTGTTTCATGAATTGAGTGAAAATTATTATCGAGTATCAGAGAATAATTACCTCAATGCACACCAATTAGCTGTACAGGATGAAATGAGGTTTTTAATAAATGATGTTAGGCGAAGCAAGAAGCCTGGGCAAGCTGATTTTTAAATTTGCAAATATGAAAAAAATTATTTTTTTATCTTTTTTATCTCTGTGTATATTAGCTAATTCTGGCAGAGGGCAAAACATTGATTCGGCGTATTTGAACAAACTATTAATTCAAAACCTTCCATATACAGACAAAAAAGGTAATCCGATTAGCGAAAAATCAATGGAATCATATGGTATAA
>DATMMJ010000217.1:0-4332 GCA_035569795.1 Puia sp.
AACAAACAATCAATGAATGAAGTGCTCCAGCAACTGGCCGAACAGAATGCGGAGAAAGTAAAACTAGCCATCGTCGATGTAGACGGCATTTTACGCGGAAAGATCATAAGCTTTGAAAAATTTAAGTCTGTTGCCGAAAAGGGTTTTGGATTTTGCGATGTCGTGTTCGGCTGGGATTCCAATGATCATGCATATGACAATGTGCAGGTTACCGGCTGGCATACGGGTTATCCGGACGCCAATGCAATAGTAGATATCAACTCCTTCCGTCAGGTGCCATGGGAAAATGATCTCCCTTTTTTTTTAGCAGACTTTCGCGATTCCGAAGGAAACGATTTGGGGGTTTGCCCGAGAAGCTTATTGAAGAACACAGCACGCAAGGCAAAAGAGGCGGGATATCTCCCTTATTTCTCTCAGGAATTTGAATGGTTCAATTTTATTGATAACACGGAGCAGTTGTATGCAAATAAGTTCCGCGACCTGAAACCTATGACCAATGGAATGTTTGGGTATTCTGTGTTACGTGCCTCGCAAAACAGCAGTTTTTTTCATGACCTGTTTGATTCGTTGAAAAAATTCAACGTGCCGCTGGAAGGCATGCATACGGAAACCGGGCCAGGTGTTTATGAAGCAGCCATATTGTATGCTGAAATCGTAGAAGCTGCTGACAGAGCGGTACTCTTTAAAAGCGGCGTAAAAGAAATTGCGCATCGTCATGGATTGATCGCAAGCTTCATGGCAAAATGGAACGAAAATCTCCCCGGATGCAGCGGACATGTACATCAAAGTTTGTGGTCTGTGGACGGCAAACACAATTTGTTCTATGATAAAAAATCTAAAACAAATATGAGCCCGCTTGTGGAAAATTACATTGCCGGTCAACTGTATTGTTTGCCTTTTATTTTGCCAATGTATGCTCCGACAATCAACAGTTACAAGAGATTAGTGGAAGGTGCCTGGGCACCCACTACCTTGACGTGGGGAATCGATAACCGCACGACTGCCTTGCGTGTGCTGCCCACTGGCGCCCAGTCTGCGCGTTTGGAGACTAGAGTGGTTGGCTCTGACTCCAATCCCTATCTTGCAATGGCTGCGTGCCTTGCTTCAGGATTATACGGGATAAAAAATAAATTGAAATTAAAAGTGCCTGCTACTATCGGTAACGGCTATGCGGACAAAGAAAATGGTGTGCTTCCGAGAAATTTGTGGGAATCCACCCAAGCAATGAAAAACTCTGAACTTGCAGAAGAGCTATTCGGCAAAGCGTTTGTTGGGC
Organism: Puia sp.; assembly: GCA_035569795.1. Lineage (GTDB taxonomy): Bacteria > Bacteroidota > Bacteroidia > Chitinophagales > Chitinophagaceae > Puia. The sequence goes on from DATMMJ010000217.1 coordinate 1,277, forward strand.
ATTTTACCGCAACACGTGAATGGGAATGGCGACAGTTTGCAAAAGTGGTTACGGATTGGGAACTGAAAAGGTATTTCGAGATAATATGATTTTGCGTGAAAGCGGAGATAGAATTACATTTAGGTACTAAAAAAATTTGTCAAGTTAAGCATGGAACCTCACAAAGACTTAAAACTTGCAGTATTGATAGATGCGGACAATGTTCCATTTGCCAACGTGAAAGAGATGTTTGAAGAAATCGCAAAATATGGGACACCCACATTTAAAAGAATATATGCCGACTGGACAAAGCCGACTGTTTCGGGTTGGAAAAAAGTACTACTGGAGAATGCCATCACACCGATTCAGCAATACAGCTATTCCACAGGGAAAAATGCATCTGACAGCGCGCTCATAATAGATGCGATGGATATCTTATATACCGGGAAGGTGGATGGCTTTTGCATAGTTTCAAGCGATAGCGATTTTACCAGGTTGGCTACCCGGCTTAGGGAGGCAGGGATGAAAGTTATTGGGATAGGAGAAAAGAAAACGTTGAACCCCTTTATCATTGCCTGTGACAAATTCATCTATCTGGAAATCTTGAAACCGGAGACCCTGACCCCAGAAGAAGTCTTGAGCAAAAGAGAACCCAGAGCCAGGCCCGTTTCCGCAAAAGAGCCACTAAATAAAATTGACCTTGAAATAATAAAATTGTTTTCGGACAGTGTCACCGACCTGGCAGATGAAAACGGTTGGGCTTTTTTGGGTGAATTGGGAAATTTAATGTTAAAGAAAAAACCCGACTTTGATCCGAGAAATTACGGGTATACCAAGATGTTACCTCTAATAAAAAGCATCAACAGGTTCGAAATTGACGAGCGTGACACCGGCAAAAAAAATATTAAGCACATATACCTAAGAAAGAAAACCAGCCGCTAGTTCTTGGCAGGGGCGGCCTCACGCTAAGAGGCGCGATGGCACAATGTTTGGCGTCTTGTCTGAGTGTTTTCACCTGATACGTATAAATGCATTTTCGTCTTCATAAGTTTGGATCCTTCTTATCATTTACCCGGCTCCGGGGAGTGGGCTTTGGTACTCTTGCATGTTCCAACAAAATTTCTGATAGCAAATAATGAACCGACAGTCATTAAAAACAAGTCTAAAGATGAATTCCACCAATATCCGGACGTGATTAGAAATTTTAAGTTCCCGTTTATACATTAAACAAAAAATGAAAATCTTCATAGTTATCCTTCTCCTAAAAGGTTCCATTTTTTTTAAGGGGACCCGTGCAGATCAAATGGTATATTATTCTCCCCAGATCTCACCCTTTCCGTCAAGCCATAGCTTCACCAATTCGTTGGTAATTGATTTGGGCCTTTCGAGCGGAAAGCCCAGAGCCCTGTCCCAACAAAGGCTTGCCAGGACGCCCAGCGCGCGGCTCACGCCAAAGAGCACAGTGTAAAACTCGTACTCCACCAAGCCGTAATGCACTAGCAATGCACCACTGTGCGCATCGACATTGGGCCAGGGATTTTTTATCTTACCAAGCGTTTGCAATATTGGAGGCACAACATCATAAATATTCCAAACCGTTTGTACCAGTGGATCTTCCGGCATATGTTTTTTCCCAAACTCCATTTGGGCAGTAAACCGCGGATCTGTTTTGCGCAGCACCGCATGGCCATAGCCCGGCACTACTTTGCCTTCGCTTAATGTTCTTTTCACATACTCTGCAATCTGCTCTTTGGTGGGTAATTCTGTTTTTAATTCTTTGCGCAATTCCAAAATCCATTTGATCACTTCCTGATTCGCAAGACCATGCAAAGGGCCAGCCAGGCCGTTCATTCCTGCGGCAAAACTTAAATAAGGATCGCTCAGTGCAGAGCCGACCAGATGCGTCGTATGGGCGCTCACGTTACCTCCTTCATGATCGGCATGAATGGTCATATATAATCGCATCAGTTCCTTAAAACTTTCATCTTCAAAGCCAAGCATATGCGCAAAATTGCCTGCCCAGTCAAGCAGCCCATTGGGCTGGATGTGCTCGCCAAATTTATATTTGCGCCGATAGATATACGCCGCTACCCTAGGCAGCCGTGCAATAAGATCCATCGAATCATCAAAGGCTGCTTCCCAGTAATCCTTCTTGCTCATGCCCGCTGCATACTTTTTTGCGAACTGGCTTTCCGTTTGCAAAGCCATCACAGCTATGACAAATTGCGTCATGGGGTGTGCACTGATCGGCAATGCTTCAATCGAATTGAAAACATGTGTCGGTACATGGCTGCGGCGTTGCAACACAGAGGTGATATGATGTACATCCTCCTCTGAAGGCAACTCTCCAAGCAGCATCAGATGAAACAGACCCTCTGGCAAAGGCTCTGTGCCTTTGGGCGCTTTGGGCAATTTTTCCTGCAGCTCAGGAATCGAGTATCCGCGGAAACGGATACCCTCTTTGGAATCGAGTAACGAAGTTTCTGTGACAAGGCCTGTCATGCCGCGCATTCCTTGGTAGATTTGAGAAAGTGTCACTTCGCCAACTTTCTTATTGCCATGCTCTTTAAGCAGGTCTTTGATCTCCATGTTTAATGCATCTGCCTTTGCTTTAAACCGGTCTTTAACGACGCCCATAAAAACTATTTAGAAATTATTGGTATGAAGAAGGGTTAGCTGTTGCGCTGCTAAAGTTAGCGCAATGAAGGTAGTGAAGCAAATGATTTGCATGAAAAATTTGTTACGCAAAAGTACAACGAATGGAAATTATTTCGAAGTGCGTTTATAAAGCCACAAAGCCACAAACCCAAAAATGATATTGGGAAACCACGCTGCCAGCATCGGAGAAAGATTTCCTTTGGTGGAAAATGTGACGGCGAACTTATCCATGATTACAAAAACCGAGGCCATCACTATGCCAAGGGCAAGGTGAAGGCCACTGCCGCCTCGGATTTTCTGTGACGCGATGATGGCCCCGATCATCGTCAAAATGATAACGGAGAAAGGTGTTGCATCGCGGTGGTACATTTCTACTTTATAGATATTCAAACCTTCTGATCCGCGTACCGCTTCCATCC
>DATMMJ010000218.1:0-2496 GCA_035569795.1 Puia sp.
GGAAGGGTGCCATCAAGCACCACATAGGCAACAAGCCTTTCCTGATTTGCTACTACCACCGCTTCCTTTATCCCAATTTCTTTGATGAGGGCCTGCTCTATTTCTTCTAACTCGATCCGGTAGCCATGAATCTTTACCTGATGATCAATACGGCCAAGGCATTGAGCTTCGCCGCCTTCGACAAACTTGCCGAGATCTCCGGTGCGGTATATTTTGGTGCCGGAAAATTCAGGTAAAGGATTATGAACAAACCTTTCGTTTGTCAAATCAGGGAGGTTCAGATACCCTCTTGCGATCCCATCGCCGCCAATGTAAATTTCCCCGACCGAGCCTTCGGGCAAGGGTTTGAGGTAATCATCCAAAATAAATAACTGCGTGTTGTCAATAGGCGTTCCAATCGTTATAGATTCATCCGTCGAGGTTAATTTTTTTACAGCAGACCAGATAGTCGTTTCCGTTGGCCCGTACATGTTCCACAGTGAGATGCCTCTTGCCATCAACTTGTCGGCAAGATCTTTTGGCAACGCTTCCCCTCCGCATAGAATATTCAATGGCAACCTCTTTTCCCACCCTGCTTCGATGATCATCCGCCAGGTCGAAGGTGTTGCCTGCATCATGGTGATGCCTTGGGCTTCTATGATATCGAGCAAAACACGGCCATCTCTAACCGATTCAGTGTCCGCAAGAACCAGTTCAGCCCCGCTGATCAACGGGAGATATAACTCAAGGCCGGCAATGTCAAATGAAATGGTAGTGATGGCAAGTAAGCTATCGCCCGGTTGAATGCCAGGCTTTTTTTGCATGCTCAGCAGAAAGTTAATAAGGCTATGATGCTCTATCTGCACACCCTTGGGATTACCAGTCGAACCAGAAGTGTACAGAATATATGCCAGATCATTCCCGTTTGTATCTGTCTTAATATCGTCTTTTGGATAAGCCGACAACTTGGCCAATATCTCTTCGATCAATAATTCTTTAGCTACAGTTTGAAAGCGACCTTTGTACTTTTTTGAAGTAATCAGGACTTTTGCCGATGAATCCTGGAGCACAAACTCAATACGCTTTCGTGGGAACAGCGGATCAACTGGAACATAAGCCGCGCCCGATTTCATGATGGCTATTAAAATAATCAGCATTTCCGGCGAACGGTCAACTGCAAGGGCAACGATATCTCCCCGCCTCACATGGTGATCTAATAAATATGCTGCAAGCTGATTGGAAGTTTCATTTATGTTTTTATAAGAAAAAATCTTTTGTCCAAATCGAAGGGCCGTTTTTTCACTATACTTATTTGCCGTCTCAACAAATAAATCCTGAAAAGTTTTTTGTCTTGGGTAATCTGAATGGGTATCATTCCAGCGTTTCAGCTTCGAATAAATTTCGTTTAGCGGCTTTAAAGGAATATCTTTTATTTTAACGGATGGGTCATTTACAGTTGCTTCCAACAAAGACACAAACTCATCCATCATCCTGTTGATAGTTGCTGGCTTGAAGAGCTGGGTATTGTATGACCACTCTAGTACGAGCAATCGTTCCGAACCGCTTGCATTTAAAAATATTTCAAAATTTTCGTATTCTCTTGGTGTGTACCCCAACTGGTGTTTTAAGCCTTCAAAGGCAACACCGTCATCCAGCCCCATATCAATGTTAAATACTACTGGCACCAAAGGCACACGTGAAGGATCTCTTTGGATATTCAATTTTTTCAATAAACTGCCGAATGTAAACTGCTGGTGGTCGTAGTCATTAAAAATCTCTTTCTTTCTAGATTTCAAATAATCAAAAAAAGAAGTCTCGCCTTCAAAAGAAGCCTTTAATGGGAGCAAGTTAACACAATGTCCAACCAGAGAATAGTTACCGGTTGCCGATTGCCCTGCGGCAGGCAGCCCAAGTACAATATCCTTCTGTCCTGTGAGCCGGTGCAGGTATACTTCAAAAGCAGCGAGCAAAGTGGTAACAAAACTGCAACCTGCTTTTGCTCCCATGGCTTTTACCGCGGAAACCAATTCTGTGTTAAGTGCATAATCATCACGTTGGCTTTTGTAAGTACGCGCGGAAGGGCGTGGGAAATCTGTAGGAAGATTTAGTACCGGGACATCGCCCTTGTACTGATCAACCCAATACTGAACGATATTTTTGTATTCCTCTGTTTCTGAAAACGCCCATTGATCCAATGCATACTGACTAAATTTGTTTGCTTGCGGTAAATGAGGCGTTTCGTTTTTTGCATAAGCAGAATAGAGCTTGCTGAGATCTTGCAGCATGATACCCAAAGACCAGCCGTCACAGATGATGTGATGGGCTGAAATTTTGAGATAATGTTCAATCTGTGAAATCTTTAGCACAGCAAATCTGAAAAGCGGGCCATTTAATAGATCAAAAGAAGTTTCTGCATCTTTTTTAGAAAATTCGGTTAAATATGTCTGGTGCTGATCAGGTTCTTGACTAGAGAGATCAGCAAAAGTGATGAGCAAAGGCAATTCCTTATTGATGCAA
>DATMMJ010000219.1:0-5159 GCA_035569795.1 Puia sp.
GAATGCAAAAGATGAAGAACTTCCAGTACTAGGCACAGCTGCGAATAAATTTAATGACGATGGCGTAAATAAATTATTCAGTTTGCTCCTGGAGAAAATAAAAAAGAAATGTAAGGTGCAATGGGGGACATTTAGCGCAAGTGGCACGGGCAGTTTAAATACTTATATTATCCCCCCCGCCCGGGCCCGTTACTTAAGCGAAATCTCTGAAGCCAACAGGAAATATGACGCTTGGGCAAAGGAACAATCTCGGATCGCCTCAAAAATATATCAGCTTTCCGGCTCCCTCGATGCAGCCAACAATATGTCTTTTACTCCGGACTCTGGTGGATTGGCATTGGAACCACTTAACAGGATGATCGGATTTTATACTGGTAAACTCGATTCCGATTGCAAAATCCTGCTTGACCAATGGCCTGCGCTTCTTTCCAAATACTCTAAAGATTTTTTTGAATACGAAGTGCGGGATAAGATTATTGAGCAGCCGTTGACAACCCGCTCACTCAGTGGCACAAAAATCCCCAAGGTGGTTTTGCCGAAATACAAAGACTGGGGCGATATTCTACTGTGGCAGTTGCAGGAAAATATACCGGGAGAATTCCCATTTACCGCTGGAGTGTTTGAATTGAAACGTGCCAATGAAGACCCTACGCGTATGTTTGCGGGCGAAGGTGGCCCGGAGCGCACCAACAAACGCTTTCACTACGTATCACTCAATCAGCCAGCAGTCCGTCTCAGCACAGCGTTTGACTCGGTTACGCTGTATGGAGAAGACCCCGATCACCGGCCAGATATTTATGGCAAAGTGGGCAATAGCGGCGTGAGCATTGCGACGATTGATGATGCTAAAAAATTGTACAGCGGCTTTGACCTCTGCGATCCAAAAACATCCGTCAGCATGACAATCAATGGGCCTGCGCCTGTAATACTTGCATTCTTCATGAATGCCGCAATTGATCAGGCCTGCGAGAGATGGATTGAAGACAACGGTAAATGGCCAATGGTGAATGATATCATAAATAAAAAATTTCTACACCTACCCAAACCATCGTATTATAATCCTTCCGCGCCAGAGAGATTGCCTGAAGGGAACAATGGCTTGGGATTAAGGCTATTGGGATTAAGCGGTGACGAGGTGTTGCCAGAACAGGAATATAATCAAATCAGGGCCACCGCACTAGCCCAGGTTCGAGGCACAGTGCAAGCAGATATCTTAAAAGAGGACCAGGCACAGAATACGTGCATTTTCTCCACCGAATTTGCATTAAAACTCATGGGCGATGTGCAGCAATATTTTATTGACAACAAAATCAGAAATTTTTATAGCGTGAGCATCAGTGGTTACCATATTGCTGAGGCCGGTGCCAATCCTATCACACAGCTTGCATTCACCTTGTCTAACGGGTTTACTTATGTGGAATATTACTTGAGTCGTGGAATGCCGATAGATGATTTCGCGCCAAACCTCTCATTTTTTTTCAGCAACGGTATGGACGCAGAATATAGCGTGATCGGAAGAGTGGCCAGAAGGATCTGGGCAAAGGCTATGAAATATGTCTACAAGGCAAACGATCGTTCTCAAAAACTTAAATACCACATTCAAACCTCCGGAAGGAGCTTGCACGCCCAGGAAATTGATTTTAATGATATCCGTACCACACTGCAGGCGTTATATGCTATCTATGACAATTGCAATTCATTGCACACCAACGCCTATGACGAAGCCATCACCACGCCAACAGAAGAAAGTGTTCGTCGGGCGATGGCAATACAACTCATAATAAACCGCGAGCTTGGCACAGCAAAAACTGAAAATTTTATGCAAGGGAGCTTTGCCATTGAAGAACTGACTAATATGGTGGAAGACGCCGTGCTGAAAGAGTTTGATCGCATCACAGAGAGAGGAGGTGTGCTGGGCGCGATGGAAAGAATGTATCAACGCAATAAAATCCAGGAAGAAAGCCTGTACTATGAAAGCCTGAAACACACAGGGGAAATGCCGATTGTCGGAGTGAACACTTTTCTGAATAAAAAAGGCAGCCCCACCATGCTTCCAAACGAAGTAATACGATCTACCAGAGAAGAGAAAGAACAGCAAATTGAAAATCTACATACCTTTCATCAACGCAATAAAATCATCAAAACAGAAAAACTAAACAAATTGAAATCTGTAGCTATCAATAATGAGAACATATTTGAAGAATTGATGGAAACAGTAAAATATTGCTCGCTCGGTCAAATCACGCACGCTCTTTATGAAGTGGGGGGGCAATATAGAAGGAGCATGTAATATCTCAAATTGAAGAAATCACTTTTGTAGACCGAGTATTCATTTTATCAGATAGGGCGAAATCTTATTTTTTTATCGCTCGCAATTTATCAAGCTGCGATTTAAGCACTGGCAATTGTTCAGATGCAAAAACGCTGATTTGTTTATTATTGAAACGGGTAGCTCTTTTAAATTCCTTTAACTCTTTATTATAATCAGCCTTCGTCAACCCTAAAAACTCTTTATCAAACTTTTTTTTGTTGTCTGCATTCAATTCCGCAAGGGCTGCCAGCTTTTCTTTACTGATAGTTGACGGCAATATAAATTTCTTATCATTCGCAAGCCTTCGTACCCGCGACAATAGCAGTGTATTTTCCTTAATCATCAGCTCTCCGTAATTTCTTATGACTGCACTACCGCTTTTAGATCTGGCAGTCCTTCCTTCTTTAATGCCCATCATGCAGGCAGATGATGCGTTTATCAGAAACCCTGCTTCCTGAGTGGTTAAAATGCTCCGCGGCCGATGAGTCCGTATGGGGTTTTCGCCAGGTTGTGTCGCAGCTTTCAAATGATTGATGAATACAAAGGAACAAGTGATAATTACGATGATCTTTTTCATGCGCTATCGGTAATTAGTAATAGTCTCTGAAAAAACCCTGCCACAAACTTTTTTGCCTTTTCTTGCGGCTAAATTTTTTTTAGCTAATTAAAATGGGGAAGATATTCCTCTGCTTGGCAACATTTGGTTCTCATAATAAACGGAATAAATGCCTTTTGTGTTGTTTTAACTGCCCTGCACCTCATGACCTAATAAATTCTCCCAGCTTTCAAAACGGAATCCAAAAATATTTACTAATTACTCCTTTACAAGCAATCCACTGGCAATATCTTGCAATACGAGGAAATGTTTCCTGTATTTGCCCCTCCTACTATTTTGTCAGCGTGATGCTTTAAAAGTTGTTTGAACCGGGATTATCCGGTTTTATTTCCTGTAGATTGGCAGGATCAGAAAAAGCGCCCTGCTTTGTCCATATATCATCTCGCATTCAGGTTGAAAAGATAAATATTGAAAATCGTCGCGAAGCTCACCCAGCTTATATATGGAATCAAAAGCCAGCTTGCTTTTTTATTTAGTCTGGAGAACAAAATAATAGTAAGCAGAACCATCACCCACAGTACAATAATGTCAAATAAAGCAAACGCAATTGCATGGAACAAGAAAAAAATGAAGCACCACAAGAAATTGAGGAGCAGCTGAACAAAGAAAAAAATAAGTGAAGAATCTCTGTTCCTTGATCGAGGAAGTTTCCAGATCAAGAACAGTGCAACTCCCATAAGAAGATACAGTAAAGCCCAGACAGGCACAAAAAGCCAATTAGGAGGGTTGAAAAAAGGCTTGTTCAATTTAGCGTACCATGTGTCCATACTCAGAGCTATCGCAATTCCAGTAATCGTGCCCGTTGCAAAAGTTATCAAAATAGAAAGTACAAATTTCATAATCTCAGTCTTCAACTATGAAAGCTAAAAAAACAATAAAAAATAGAAATTGTTGACTTTTTATAATTTTATCTATGCTAAACAGAATCAACTAAATTTATGTCATGCCATTACAAGGATTGAATAATTAAGGCAACCATATCAAATCAAAAAACATGAAAAAGCTTGCAACCAACCTGTTTATTACTTGCGGTATCTTATTGCTCAGCGCAATTGTGATCATTTCTTGGAAAAAAGTAATTCACCAAAAATTATCTACCCAGTATTATAATCCAACTGCAAGCTTTCGTGACCTCAATAAAAATGGGAAGCTTGATCAATACGAAGATCCAAAGCAACCAATAGAAGCGAGAATAACTGATCTGCTGAAGAAAATGACGATTGAAGAAAAAGCCGGACTCATGTTCATCAACGGTGCACGGGTGAATGATGATGGCTCTATTGAAGACAAACCTGGCAAAGGGATGTTCGCTTTTGCACCTAACGGCCTGAATCTGATGCATACCAACAAAATGAACCATTTCAATCTCTGGGCGATTCCATCCATCAGCGCTCTTGCAAAATGGTACAACGCGATGCAAAAATTTGCACAAGATTCCACGAGGCTCGGAATCCCCATTACCATTGCAAGCGATCCACGCAATCATTTTAGCAATAATATTTTTGCGATGACCGCCAGCACATTTTCACAGTGGTGCGAACCATTGGGCCTTGCAGCCATCGGTGATGAAAAGTTCACAAGAGAATTTGCAGACGATGCAAGACAGGAATATATTGCCGTGGGCATTCGCGAGTCCTTACACCCGCAAATTGACCTGGCCACAGAACCGCGCTGGCCACGTATTGCAGGCACATTTGGTGAAGACGCGCAACTGACCTCCAAGATGGCGACCGCTTATATCCTTGGTTTCCAGGGCCAAAAACTTGGACCCCAAAGCGTCGCATGCATGACCAAACATTTCAGTGGCGGTGGCCCACAAAAGGAAGGCCTGGACCCGCATTTCCCTTTTCAGAAAGGCCAGGTTTACCCCGGCAACAATTTCAACTACCATCTGATTCCATTCGAGGCCGCATTCAAAGCAAACACGGCAGCGATCATGCCTTATTATGGTGTGCCTATGAACCAGACAAATGAAAATGTAGGCTTTTCCTTTAACAAAGCCATTATCACTGGACTATTGCGCAATAAATATCATTTCGATGGTGTGGTATGCACCGATTGGGGGTTGGTCACCGATGCAAATATGGGCGGAACCATATGGCCTGCGCGTGCTTGGGGCGTCGAGAATTTATCGCGTGAAGAACGAGTAAAGAAGATTATTGACGCAGGCGTTGACCAGTTTGGCGGTGAGAATTGTACGGAGATTTTAGTCAAGCTGGTTAGGGAAGGCAA
>DATMMJ010000220.1:0-11906 GCA_035569795.1 Puia sp.
CGCGGGACCCCCAGACTTCAACAACCGATGTGCTAACGTATGGCGATATGGTTGATGCCGGCACTATGGTTGGCCCGAGGATTTATTCTACCGGGCCAGGTGTCGGTTTCTGGTTCTATAATATAAAAGATTCTGCCCAAGCGGAAAGCATACTGGAGCAATACAGCAAATATTATCATACCAAGTACATTAAGATGTATTTGACGGGCAACAGAAAACAAAGAGAATGGATCATTGAGGCTGCGCGTCATCAGCAACTTATGCCTACTACCGAAGGTGGTCTTGATTTCAAGCTGAATATGACAAACCTTCTGGACGGTTATCCCGGTCACGAACATGCCCTTCCCATTTATCCTTTGTACAGCGATGTGTTCAAAGCGATCGCTCAGGCCCACATGATTGTTACGCCAACGCTCATCGTTTCTTATGGCGGTCCATTTGCAGAAAATTATTTCTGGGAAACGGAGAACCCGTATCACGATCCAAAAGTGCAGCACTTCATGGCTTATGAAGAGCTTGCTTCAAAAACGCGCCGCGTGGAGGGATGGTTCATGACTGAAGAACAGGTGTTCCCCAAACATGCAAAAAATATGAAGGGTCTTGTTGAAGCGGGCGGAATGGTTGGAGTAGGCAGCCACGGCGAGTTCCAGGGACTTGGTTTTCACTGGGAACTTTGGGCGCTTCAAAGCGGCGGCATGAGGAATATGGATGCCTTGAAATGTGCTACTATTCTGGGCGCGGAAGGATTGGGGCTGAATAAAGATGTGGGTAGCCTCGAAACGGGTAAGCTTGCAGATTTGATTATTATGGAAAAAAATCCTCTGGAAAATATACGCAACACCAACACCATTCAGTATGTGATGAAGAATGGAAGATTGTATGACGGCAACACGGCTGACGAAGTATATCCGCAACATAGAACACTCAACACCAGCGAATGGACTTTTGATAAGCCTGCGATCACTACAACTATTAAAGAATAGCCTTGCTTAATACACCAGTAAAACCCTGCAGGCACCTAAAGCCTTCAGGGTTTTTTATTTAACAAAAGTTTCCATCAGGTTTTTTTCAGGAGCGCTGCATTCATTTTAATTTTCTAAAAAATTCGTTTTATGCCCTCTTATCAACTCATCATCATTGGTATTATCCACTGGCTGATTTTATTATTGCCTGCAGGAGGAATGTATAAAATGTTTCAAAAAGCAGGAGTGCAGGGTTGGAAGGCATTTATTCCATTTTACAATACATGGGTGATGATTAAACTGGGCAATCGTGCCAGATATATTTTTTTCCTTCAGTGCATGCCGGTTCTTGGCTGGTTTGTCACTATGAGCATATATGTCGAGTTCGTAAAAACTTTTGGGAAATTCAAATTCCATGAGCACGCAATGGCGGCCTTGTTGCCGGTTGTATATTTTTCTTACCTGGGATTTAATGGTCACGACAAATTTATCGGACCGCAAGCGGTAAGGGATCATAAAAAATCCCCGGCACGTGAATGGATTGATGCTGCTGTGTTTGCCGTGGTCGCGGCAACGTTCATCCGGGCATTTGTATTTGAATCTTACGCTATTCCAACCGCCTCCATGGAAAAAACAATGCTCGTAAATGATTATCTTTTTGCAAGCAAGCTCAGCTACGGCCCCCGCATTCCCAACACTCCCCTAGCGCTTCCCTTTGTTCATAATTCCATTCCTTTCATTAATACGCAATCATATTTGGAATGGCTAAAAATACCCTATTCGCGATGGTTTGCAGGCAAGGTGCATCGAAATGACGTCGTGGTGTTCAATCTCCCGGAAGGCGATACAACCATTAATAAAGAAGAATATGGAACCAAAGACCTCTATTACAATGTCATCAGAAGACTAGGGAATGGGAATCCCGATGTGGGCAGAAAAATCATTCAGGATAACCCGGATGAATACCCGCTTATTGTTCGCCCGGTTGACAAAAGAGACAATTATGTGAAGCGCTGCATCGCTATTGCCGGAGACACGTTACTTATCACTAACAGCATCGTTTATATAAATGGGCAGCAGTCTTTTGTTCCTCCCAAGTCTCAGATTTATTATTTCGTGGAAACAAACGGACAGCCGTTGGATGAAAACGTGCTAAAAGAAGAATATGATGTGGATATGAATAACAGCGAGGAGTTTCTTCCGACCAATCAGGCGAATACAATGCGCATTCTGTTGACAGATGAGAAGAAAGAAAAAATGCGCCAAAGCGGCTTTGCAAAAAAGATCACCCCTGAAGTTTTTACTGATTTCACGCCCGGTTCCGTTTTTCCTTATGACAACCTGCACAAATGGACATTGGATGCATTCGGTCCTTTGTGGATTCCAAAAAAAGGAAATACATTGGTTCTTACTACTGAAAATTATCCTTTGTATGAAAGAGTTATCCGGACCTATGAAGGAAATAAACTGGAGACGAGAAACGGGATATTTTATATAAACGATAAACCAACCCATCAATACACATTCAAGATGGATTATTTCTGGATGATGGGAGATAACCGACATAACTCACAGGACTCAAGGGATTGGGGCTTTGTGCCGGAGGACCATATTGTCGGTAAAGCAACTCTTATTTTTATGAGCTGGGGTAACGGTCCACGTTGGGATCGCTTGCTCACTAAAATAAAATGACAAAAATTCCCTGCATGATTTTGCCACTTTGCTTATTGGTCTGATGCTGTAGATAGTTCAGCATGTTTAAAGTAATGCAGCATTCCTCTTTGCTTTTTAGTCCTTTTTTGAAAACACTCCTATAGTCCGTAAACTAATCCTGGTGGTTCCCATTCCTTAAATCCACCGGAATATTGTTTCACAAAAATGGCTCAATGCAAAGCCCTATTTTTACTGCTTTAATTTTACTTTTACTTTTTAATAATTTATGCCTCTTAAATCAGTATTCATTCTTGTGTGGTTGTCTCCGGCATTTTTAGTTGCGCAGGTAAAAAACAGCGAGAACATCTTTTTCAAAACGCAAGGCACCATTATGATGGCTATCAAAGCCAAGGACGGGATCATTATAGTTGCAGATTCCAGGGTTGCATATACATCATCTCTGAGCAATGATGTTTTGGCTTACCACGATGGCCTGCCTAAGATCTATCCACTAAAAAAATTCGCAATTGCTGTTGCCGGCGATTTTTCAGACGGTGAATTCTTTATCAGGAGAATCATATCCGATTTTGATGATTCCAAACCCTCCTATAGAACTCCGGAGGAATGCCTCTTCAAATTTGGCCTTTTTACAAAAGAAAAATATCCGGCTTATTTTACCAAGCTTGATAGCAATATCCTGATTTGCGCCGGTTATTGCCCAGAGCAATGTATCGCGGTACTTGTGAATAACAAGACATATACGGTAGCACCAAAATCGTGGGCTTCAAATGTTGACTATGAAATGGATTCTCTGCATTTATTCAACCCTCCTCCAAATGGCACGAGCAAGCAATTGGCGGATTTAGCAGAATCAGCCATGGCAGAGTATATAAAAATTTTTCACAAAGAAAATGAAATGGGTGGCTTGTTCTCTGTATTGAAAATAAGTTTTGATAATTCTACGCGTTGGTCAAAAAATGATTTCACTGGCAACGACTTTTTTACCGAGTGTGAAGCGGCCAGAGCTATCTTTACTGACAAAATTCGATTGGTGTATACTACCGAAAAGAATAAAGAGTTGCTTCGTGAAATGATTAAAGTAATGAGAAAAAGATGTGCAATGGCAAAATCTCATTGAAAATGATCACCATTCCCAAATAACGATACTCCATTGTTCATTTTCGGGAGATAGATACCGATGGATTTCAGAGAAGCCAATCCTTCTATGCGCATTGATGGAACGCAGGTTTTTTGTGGCAATTTCCGTTATGGCGAATTCATATTCCTTTTTGAATTTCTTTTTGTATTCCGCATAGCAATTATCCAGTATGCCCTGTCCGCGATAGCCTTTGGCAACACAAACTTGTCCAGCAACAATATAGGTATATTTTGAAAGCGGTTTGCCGCGCAATGTGATTTTTTCAAAATGCTCAAACATCGGGATCAGCACCTTAATATCGGCTTTGGATTTCGGAGTCATTGCTAATACGTAGGCTATGACTTTGCCATCATCCTTTGCAATAATGCTTTGTTCTATGTCATTCATCTTTTTTAAGTCCTCTAGGCTGTGCATAACCGTTACAAATCCTTCGCTGACGATCTCTTTTTTTGTCAGATTGACCTGCAGATTATTTTTTTGCAATACAATAACGGCACTTAGATCGTCCGTTGTTTTTGAAGTGGTATAAATGATCACGGCTAAATTAAAAATATAAAAAAACCCTGTAATTTTTCGCTTTTTGATTACATGATGAGCTCCCCCTGGAAAAGCAAGAACTGCATGGTACCGCCCTGAGATCAAAGAGTTGGGGCAACGCTATGCTGCACTTTAATCAAGTGCAAAGGACCGCGTTACTTTAAAAATCAATCCTGAAACTGCCGAATATCCCAAAGCCAGGTGCACTGCCTGCAGGGGTGGGTTGGGGAAGAACTCGCCATACAAAATCCAGACGTAAGATTTTGAAAATATTATCAACGCCGGTACCGAGCTCGAGGTACGTTTTTCCATTGAGGGACTGAAAAGTATAACCTGGTGAGGTATTGAATTGTTTGTTGGCATCGCTCAAAGACCCCCACAATGCTTTAGCTGTCCAGAACTGTCGGAACTTTAACTTGCGGGTGAGCGGTATAAAACGGAAAAGGCCGGTACCGAAATTATGTTCCACGTTTATTCCGAGGTATGCATCATGCAGATATTGGAATTTATTCATCAGACTAAAAGCATATTGATTATAATAATGGATCTCGTTGCCCGGAGCAATATCTAAAAAAGGGAACGGAAGCGTTGCGAATGTCCTGCCGCCAAATACATTGTAATAAAGCGTACCCAATGGCGGTATTTTTTTAAAATCGGATACGCTCCCAGAAATTTTATCATAATTGTAGCTGCTATTGAGCACACCTGCAATACCTCTTGTGTATTTAAAATCAACTATTGGGTAATCGCTGCCCAGGCTCGTGCGAAAAAAATTATTTTCGAAGAATTTTTCAATATAGGCGAATCGAAGCTTGATGGATGCTTCAAAAGTGTTCAATGGCTGGCCCGATGTGTTTGTAAAAATATCTTTTGGGGGCAGGTTGTAAACCGGATCATAAATTTTATTGTCACCAGTAAGCGTAACCGAAAACCCGGAATGCCACTCTTTAAACATTTCCAATTTTTTTTCTTCAATACCTAAAAATTTTATAGGGATGTTGGCTTTACGGAATGCAAGGGAAAAAATATTATCTGAGGAAATCTCATCGTAATACTGCTGACCAAAATCAAGATCTTGCCTGTACATGCCAAATAAAGTCATGCGGGGGCTTTTATTAACCAGATACAGAGCATCTGCCTCTCCATGCCATTGCTGGTCACCAAAGCCGTAAGCAAGGTACCCGTGAAAGGCAATTTTTTTATTAAAATACCTGTTGGTGCCAAGATCAAAACGCAGACGCAAGCCTTCCATCACGTTGCTATAAATCCAGTTGAACCAGGGGCCAATCTGGTATTTTTTATGCACGTCAAGATAACCTGTCCCTAGAAAATTAATCACGTTGGTATATGTGTGAAAAATGGGCATTTTGAGCAAGGTATCCACCATCACATACACTGCTTTTTCATTTTTACTCAATTCTTCGTGCCTGGAATGTGCCCAAAAAGAATCGGACCGGTTTCTTGCACCCGGATCAATTAATGTTTCTTCGATAATCTTATTTTTATCTAACTCGTGCATTACTGAGCTGTCGTTGATAACAACGTTTTTGTAAGTTGTAGTTTTCCTCCCGATAAAAGAGCCTTTATTTTTCCCTATCAGCGATACATCCACGACGAATTTGTCTCTATCTAAAAACCACGTAGAATCGTTGATCAGGCTGAATTCCTGGATTAAACTTAATTGCTGCACAAAATTGATATTTGCTTCTTCTGTAAGGCGAAGATTCATTTTCTGAATGGCGAAAGTGGTGTCATGTACCCAGCAGTCACCTTCAAATGTGCTTTGCCCTTTTCGTTTTGGTGTGAAGATCAGATGGAACAGCTTTCTTGAACTAACATACTGGGTGTCCAGCACTTTGTAATTATAATACTGATCTCCATAATCACTGATTGGGCTAACAAATTTTTTATCGAACACGGGAATGAAATTGCTGTAGAAGTCTACGTTCTGCTCCATGCCTCCAAGCAACTTGCTCACGCTTTCATTATCCACGCCCACTGTTTTGCTTGCTCTAATAATCTCCCGGCGTTTGGTTGGCGATTTCTGAAAATAATAATCGGAGAGCGATTCCGTAAGATATACGGGCAAAAATGGTTTGCCTTCAGTAGTATCAATATTGTCCAGCGCAAAGGTGAAAGGTCTCAATAACTTTCTTCCCATAAGCTTTCCTTTGTTGACATTGTTCAGGTCTAATTCCAGCTTATTGTATAGCGTATATGAAAAATTATTAAATCGATAACGATCATTGAATTTTTTTCTTCTGACTATTCTTCTCCACATGATCAATCCATGATCAACTTTTTTTCTCACCACCACTTCCTGCTGATATTTGCCCCTTTCCAGCCTGATTGAGAAGTTGAGCACACTATTATTTGCGGCTTTAGACAGCAAGGTAGAATCAAAGGAAAGCTCGTAATCCTGGAAGCCAACATAAGTGATCTCCAGTGTGTCCTTTGGCCACTGATCAAATCGAAAAATAAAACTGCCTGATGAATCGCTCAATTTGCCAGCTCCGGATTTTTTAAAACGCATCGATGCGAATGGTATTCGCTCATCGCTATGCGCATCTTTGATGATGCCTCTGAACATTTTGGTCTGCCCATAATTACTCAAGTAAAGTAGAAATAAAGAAAGGAATAGCAATAAGGCCCTATGTAAGTGCGCTGTCGACAGATCCATACAATAAAAATACTGATGAGGAGCCACAAAGGTTGCTTTTGTTTTGCTAAAAAAAATCTCTTAAAAGAGTTTGGAGAATACAATATTTACCACTTACTTTGTATTTCAAAGTGCTTTTAACATGAATAATCAAGACGAATCCTTAGAGACCTTACAAGACATCCGGCGGATGATGGAAAGGTCTTCGCGTTTTATTTCATTGAGCGGCCTCAGTGGGGTGAGCGCTGGTGTGTGCGCGCTCATGGGCGCATATATTGCGCATGTTTGGCTTGGCGGATATTATCATGACTATAATGGCAGAGGGGTTTATGCGGGTGAAGATTTTCATTCCTTGATACTGAAATTGTTGGTATTGGCGGCTATTGTTCTGGCTTGCGCGCTGGCTTTTGCGTTTTATTTTACCTGGAAAAAGACCAGGAGCAACGATTTACCTATTTGGGATCACACGTCAAAAAAATTGATCATTAATTTGCTTATACCCCTTATAACGGGTGGTTTGTTTGTTCTGGGTTTGCTTTATCAAAATGAATGGTTTCTGGTAGCCCCTGCCTCACTTGTATTTTACGGCCTTGCGCTGGTAAACGCCAGCAAATATACCCTCACCGACATACGTTATATTGGTTTTTTTGAAATTGCTTTAGGGCTTCTAAATGTGGTCTACCCTGATTATAGCTTGTATTTCTGGGCAATTGGTTTTGGTGTCTTGCACATTATATATGGGTTGATCATGTGGTGGAAATATGACAGGAAGCCTACGAGTGGACAATGAAAATTACCAGGGTTTTGTTTGTCCGAGATACAAGGCCAAACACGGAATCAAACGCATTATTTCATTGCTTCTGCGTTTCCGTGCAATTATAAAGAAGCAGGAAAATAAAAGAGCATGAAGAATCCGATAGGAAACCTGAATAAAGTTTTTGACAGCCGGATACGGCTTGGTGTCATGAGTATTTTACTAGTGAATGTAGAAATAGATTTTAATAGCCTGAAGCAGTTGTTACAACTCACAGACGGCAATCTTGCTTCTCATCTCTCTAATCTGGAAGAAAATGGATTTATTAAAGTGCATAAAGGCTTTATTGGCAGAAAGACAAATACCACGTATTCGATCACAAAGGCCGGAGAGAAGGCTTTCAAAGAGCATTTGGATGGCTTGGAGAATATGATAAAGGGGACAAAATAATTTTTTTTGTATTTATACTTTGAGATACAAAGTACTTTTAATAATTAAAAAACTACCATCATGAAAGTAATATCAACCTTGAGCACATGCGCAGTAATTACCGTAATCTTTTTAATGATGTATGCCGGGGTTCAGCAAACCTACCGCTCTGGTGCCAATGACCCGCAAATTCAAATAGCCAGAGACATTGCAAGGGAATTGAGGGAAGGGGAAACGATAGAGCACATTTTCCCTCGTGATTCTTTTGATATTTCAAAAAGCCTGTCCTCGTTTGCAGTTGTGTATGATAGCAGTTCAAAGCCGCTGAGATCATCAGGCTTCTTAAATGGTACTCCTCCTCAATTGCCCCCGGGAGTATTTGATTTCGTGAAATCTCATGGTGAAGACATGGTTACGTGGCAGCCACACCGTGGAGTGAGAATGGCAATGGTGCTCTGTTTTGTGCAATCGCCCAATGTTAGGTTTGTTGCTGTTGGGCGCTCACTGAGAGAAATCGAAATAAGGGAAAACAATCTGGTATCCATGGTTTTAGGAGGTTGGCTGGTTTGTATTGGCATTATCATCATGAGTGCGCTCATTCAACTGAAGTTTAAAAAACAATGAAAACAGCAGCATTTAATGGATAGCATAGGTAAGTTGAAAATTCAAGCCCCAAATCAAAGCGTGGCTATTTGTCTTGGATTATCAGCAAACAAAATTTGGTTTAACAAAAATTAATTTTTATGAAAACCTCACAGCAATGGGTCAACTACTTCAAAGAAAATCTCGAAATAAAAAGAATTGACTGGAATCAACCTCCAAGCATTACTCAGAAAGAATTGAAGGGAATTTTAAGATCCATGCAGGAATGGCAACTGGGAGAAACTTCCGACGGGAAAAATCTGCTCAAGGCAGCCAGCAGCTATGCAGAAAAAATCGACGATCCATATTATATCAAAGCGATGAAGTTGTTCATTAAAGAAGAACAGAAACACGGTAATAACCTGGGAAAATACCTGGACTTGATCGGGCAGCCGCGCATTCAAAAGAATTGGGGAGATTCCTTGTTTAGGATGGTAAGGCATCTTAACAACTCTATGGAGTGGTGGACAAGCACGGTAATCATCGTTGAAAGCGCGGCTCAAATATTTTATCAGTCGCTGAAAGACGCTACAGGATGCATTTTGCTTAAACAAATATGTACCGATATTTTGATCGACGAAGCGGCGCATATCCAATTCCAGCAGGAAAGACTGTCGATTATATTCAGATCGAAATCCACAACAGGAAGGCGTATTTCTTATTACTGGTACAAATATTTTTTTCTATTTGTGTCACTCGTTGTTTGGGCTGCCCATAGGAAATTGTTCAAAGCGGGAGGTTGCACCTTCCAACCCTATTACCGAAAAATGCAATTTAAGTTGCTCAAAACAATCGGAAAGCTAAAACAGGAGATCGAAGAAAAATATATCTTCAGGCCATCATAAAAAGTTTTACTAAACGATAACAAAATATGCAAGCACAAAAATTTTCCCTGATTCGCCAGCTTAAAAGTTTCAAACATGCCTTTGCCGGCCTCTCCAGTTTGGTTCTGACCGAGCACAATGCGAGGATTCATTTTCTAGCTACTGTTGCTGTCATAGTGACGTCGGTAGTGCTGGGGGTTTCCAGACATGAAGGCCTTTTGATAACCATCGCAGTTGGCCTAGTATGGACGACAGAAATGTTCAATACCTGCATAGAAAAGACAATGGATTTTATTTCAATGGAAACACATCCTGAAATAAAATCAATCAAAGACATATCCGCCGGCGCTGTGCTGATTGCCTCTGTAACCGCTTTTATAATTGGCCTGGTCATTTTCATTCCCAAAATACTATGAACAAAAGAAACGCTTTACAATTGTACTATGACAGGATATTTTTCCTGCGCACCGAGATGGGTAGGTTGATCACTTTATCGGTGCTTTTCAGCTGTGTGATGGTAATAGTAAGAGCTGCTTATACTGGACGGCTTACTTTTATTTTCCTGATTTGGAATTTATTGCTGGCTTGGTTGCCCTATTTTATTTCTCACTGGCTAATGCAAGCCCAGGAATGGATAAAAAACAGAATCATTCTAACTTTTGTATTTTTTGTATGGTTGGCATGCATCCCAAACGCATTTTACATTCTCACGGACCTTTATCACCTAGGAGATCATTACAACGATTTTCTGGTTCCGCAATGGTTTGACCTTGCCATGATTTTGTCATTTGCATGGAATGGTTTGCTGCTGGGCATCCTCTCAGTAAGGCATATCGAAAAATTGGTTCATAAGAACTTCAACTTAAGAAATGAATTATTATTCCTCTATCCGGTGATGTGGCTGAATGCGCTGGGTGTCTACGTAGGTAGATACCTGCGATTCAATACCTGGGACGTGCTCACAAATCCTTTTCTACTACTGCGGGATATCGCAAATGTGCTGCTGCACCCACTGGCCGACCGGTATGCCTCAGGAATGATCTTTTGTTTTTCCATATTGCTGACCTTGATCTATCTTATGCTGAAAAAAATGAGCAAGGCTATCCGTTGATACATACGTTACCGAAAAGACCATTTGATTTTCCAAGGAAGAAAACTTTTATTCCAAACCCAATTTAATAAGTAAACTAAAAACTTAGTAGGAACACGGTGCCCTCGCCCTCCACAGATTGTACCTGTATATTGCCTTTGTGCAGCATCATAATTTGCTTGCACAAGCTCAAACCGATGCCACTACCGGTTTTTCTTGTGCTGAAGAAGGGTATGAAAATCTTATCAATCACTTCTGGTGATATGCCTGCTCCGTTATCAGCTACTTTAATGATGATTTTCTTGTTTTTTGCAATCGTAGCAGATAAGATTATGCGTGGATCCGGCTTATCCTTAACCGCTTCAACAGCGTTCACTACCAGATTAATAAGTACCTGCTCCACCAGACTGGCATCTGCTTCTAAAGAAAGGTCAGGGTCTTTTAAAATCACTTCTAGTTCAATGTGTTTTTGAGCAAGGGTCGGCTGCATCAGCTGGTGCAGGTTTGCAAATAGGTCCCGGACATAAATTTTTTTCAGATTAGGTGTAGTTATTTTATTCAGGTTGCGGTAGGTTTCTGCAAATTTCAAAAGGCCTTCGCTCCTTCTTCGAATTGTTTCTATGCCCAGCTGAAGATCTTCAATAGCTGCGGGTTGTTCACGCAGATGACTAACCGAATTTTGTAAACGGTGGAGCATGGTGTCAGCAAGGGAGGAGATGGGCGCGATGGAATTCATGATCTCGTGCGTCATCACGCTTAGTAATTTCTGCCATGCTTTGGCCTCCGTTTCATCCAGGGCCTCGTCTACATTTTGAAATGCTATCAGTTTGTACACAATATTGTCTGTCTGAAAAGCAGTGGCCGATATCAGCGCTTTAAAAACGCTTTTGTCTTTGGTTATGGAAACCACTCTGCTTTGGCCGGGGCGCAAATCCAACACTTCGTGGTATAGGGCAGCATCTCTTCTTTCAAGGGAATGGATTGTTTTCAGGTAAGGTACTCCAAGCATTTTTTTTAGTGATTCGTTCATCCATCCAATCTGGCCGCTTTTATGCTCATAGGAAAGTATACCTGTGTCGACCAGCTCCAGTATTTTCTGCAAGTATTGAAATTGAGTTTCCTTTTCACGACTGATGTGTTTGAAGGTGGTATTGATCTCGTTAAACCCATGACGCAGCGGCTGCAGATCAAGTGGGG
>DATMMJ010000221.1:0-2105 GCA_035569795.1 Puia sp.
AAAATTGGGTGCAGCGTTTGATCATGATTCTGGCGATAATTTCTTTCATTTGAGGGCACCCAACCTGCATGGTGTCAATTTATTATTAGATGAGCCATCAGTTACCGGCACGGCAAATATTGTAATGGCGGCTTCTATGGCAAAAGGGAAAACGACCATTTACAATGCCGCGTGCGAGCCATATGTTCAGCAACTATGCAAAATGCTCAACAGGATGGGTGCAAAAATAGGTGGCATCAGCAGCAACCTACTGACTATTGAAGGGGTGGATTATCTCGGCGGAACAAACCATAGCATGTTGCCCGATATGATTGAAGTCGGATCATTCATCGGACTTGCTGCGATGACACAAAGTGATATCACCATTAAGAATGCGGGCCTTGAAAATTTAGGTATCATCCCCGATAAATTCAAACAGCTTGGCATTCAAATTGAATTCTCGGGAGATGATATTCATATCCCACAGCAGGATATTTATGAGATACAAACTTTTCTCGATGGCTCTGTGCTTACCGTGTATGATCATCCTTGGCCAGGCTTCACGCCGGATTTATTGAGCATCGTCCTGGTAGTTGCCACACAGGCAAAAGGCAGTGTGCTGATCCATCAGAAAATGTTCGAGAGCAGGCTATTTTTTGTTGACAAACTAATTGATATGGGCGCACAGATTATCTTGTGCGACCCGCACCGGGCCGCTGTGATTGGGCTGGGAAGAGGACAAAAATTGCGGGGCATTACGATGAGTACGCCCGACATCAGGGCTGGTGTGGCTTTGCTGATTGCGGCTCTTAGCGCCGAAGGGAAAAGCACGATTCAGAATATTGACCAGATAGACAGGGGCTACCAGTATATCGATGAAAGATTAAAAAAATTAGGGGCTCAGATAAAAAGGGTATAGAAGAGTCTATAAAATTTAGCAACGGCAAATTCCAAACATAGTGGAGCAGAAAACAACCAAACTCATCATCATAACTGCTCCTTCAGGGGCAGGAAAGACTTCCATCACGCGGCATTTACTGCACAAATACTCTAAGCTTGCATTTTCGGTTTCTGCTGCAACGCGCCAACCGAGGAAGTATGAAAAAAATGGAGTCGATTATTATTTTATGAATCTGGAAGAGTTCAAACAAAAAATTCAGCACAACGAATTTCTGGAATGGGAAATGGTATATGAAGGAAAATATTACGGCACGCTCGTAAGTGAGCTGCAGCGCATTTGGGCCAATAAACAAATCCCTGTGCTTGATATTGACGTGAAAGGCGCAATACACGTGCAACAACAGTTCAGTGATAACTGCCTGTCCATTTTTATTGAACCCCCCGACATCGAAGTGCTTAAACTCCGTCTTGAATCAAGAGGAACAGAGGATCTGGAAACGCTGCAAAACCGGGTCAATAAAGCATCTTATGAATTATCCTTCAAGCATCATTTCAATAAGATTATTATCAACGATGACCTCTCCAAAGCCTGCTTGGAAGCTGAAAAGATTGTGGAAGACTTTATTGAATAATAGGGAAAGACCTTTTTCCACCTCAAGATAACAATCCCCCCCGTGGGCAACCTTAAATGAAAAACCTTCATGTTGCCGAGTACAGCCGTGAAATATTGTTTAGGTTCTCTGGTTTACATTCTTCGGAATGCAAAAGATTTGGAAATACTTTAATGACTACAATTATGAATAATCATGTGATTTTTTTCTGATTCAGTTTCATTGAAGGGTTTCGGGCTGAAGAAGGTTTTTGTAGCCAATGGACACCGCCGAAATGTTCCTATAAAATACTACAATTCGTTTGTTATTTTCCTAAAACGGCGCTTCCTTGTTGGAACCAGATCATTCGTAGATTTAAAAATGAAATTTTCTCGCAATGCGAAGATCACCCTAATATCAAAATAGACTGATTTCAAATGGATGATGCAAATTATCAATAACCCATAACCTAATTTTCAAATGGGATCAATTTATCGCGTGGTTGTTTTATTCTTATTACTTTCCTGTCCAATCTTAGTACATGCTCAACCGATAAAGATTTTAAAGGATACGGGTATTAAAAAACTGTCGGTATTCATTGGAACCTGGAATGTCATAGATTCGGGATGAATTTAG
>DATMMJ010000222.1:0-4021 GCA_035569795.1 Puia sp.
CAGCCTACCTGCAGAGGCAAGTTGTCGAAGCTTTGATCCAGGCGCATCCCTACGAAGAGGTAGCGTACGATATTGTAGAACTGGCAAATGCCAATGAGTGTGTCGGCACGGGCTTGATTGGGGAATTGTCGGAACCGGTGAATGAACTTGCTTTCTTAAAGAAAATTAAGCAAGCTTTTGATCTCAAAGTCATTAAGCATACCCAGCTTTTGGGCAATCCTGTAAAAAAGGTCGCTCTTTGTGGAGGAGCTGGTAGCTTTCTCATTTCCAAAGCTTTAGCATCCGGAGCTGATTTTTTTATCAGCTCCGATATCAAATACCATGAATTTTTTGACGCCAATAACAGACTCATAGTGGCCGATATTGGGCATTTTGAAAGTGAACGGTTCACTATAGATCTGCTTCATGAGATTTTGGTCAAAAAATTTCCTACCTTTGCCGTCCTGAAAACGGCCTTGGATACCAACCCTGTCGAGTATTTTTTGTGAATGTGCAACATTGCAGAAGCTTAGGATTTGCTCCTGCAGTAGGACAAAGAAATAAATGATGAAAGTATCCCGGAGCGGCGCGGTAAAGCTGATCGCCGATAGTAGTATCTGAAAAATTTCAAAACATCAATTTAAAATATGGCGCAAGTAAAAGAATTTTCGGTTGAAGAGAAACTGGCATCGCTCGTGAGCCTCCAAAAAATCGAATCGAAACTGGATGAATACAAAATCCTCAAAGGCGAACTACCTATGGAAGTGAGCGACCTGGAAGACGAGATCACCGGGCTTCATTCACGCCAAACACGCATTGAAGAAGAGATAAATGGTATTCAGGAGTTCATTAACCAGAAAAAGGAAATTATCAAGGAAGCTGAATCACTGATAAAGAAATACGATAAACAGAGCCAGAATGTAAAGAACAGTCGTGAGTTTGAAGCGATCAATAAAGAGATGGAGATGCAGCAACTGGAAGTGAAGCTGGCTGAAAAACATATTAAGGACGCGAACGAAGAAATTGCTGAAAAGGTGATTGTGCTGGAAAGAGCTAAGAAAAATGTGGGCAGCAAAGAAGGGGTGCTGAAAAACAAAAAGGATGAGCTTGATAAAATAATTGCTACCACTGAAAAAGAAGAGAAACATTTCAGTAAGCTTGCAGGCGAGGCAAGGGAAAAAGTCGAGCCAAGGTTACTAATTTCCTATGACCGTATCCGTAAGAACTATCGTAACGGTTTAGCTGTTGTCCCAGTGCTGCGTGATGCATGCGGGGGTTGCTTTAACGCGATCCCACCTCAGCGGCAAAGCGAGATCAAACAACGCAAAAAGATTATCGTGTGCGAGAATTGCGGGCGCATCCTGGTTGATGATGATTTGAATAATGCAGTAGAAGTGAAGTAGTCGCCAGTTCCCAGTGATTGGTAGGTTAGCAATTGAATTTCAATAAATTAGTTAAAGGCACTTATATAGAGTGCCTTTTTTAATTACGGCTTTTTAGCTCCGCTTAAAGGGACTGGAAGTTATATGCGGCAAAAGATGACGCGCTATCTAGGATCGCTCCGGATTGTTTGTACTGTTTGTGTGCAATTTCTTATCTAATTTGCCGTCTGTATTTATGTTGAAGCAACTCCACATATCAAACTATGCCATCATAGAAGAGATCAATATTGATTTTTCAAAAAACCTGAATGTAATAACTGGCGAAACAGGCGCGGGAAAGTCAATATTAATGGGCGCGTTGTCGTTGATACTTGGTGACCGTGCAGACACAACCGTGTTAATGGACACAGAGAAAAAATGTTTTGTAGAGGGCGTTTTTGTTGTTGAATCTAAAAAGGGAGTAAGAAATTTTTTAAAAGATAATGACCTGGACGCAGTTGAAGAATTGGTAATAAGAAGAGAAATAGCCGCCACTGGCAAATCAAGAGCCTTTGTCAATGACACGCCAGTAAACCTTGTACAGTTGAGGGTTTTG
Organism: Puia sp.; assembly: GCA_035569795.1. Taxonomy (GTDB): domain Bacteria; phylum Bacteroidota; class Bacteroidia; order Chitinophagales; family Chitinophagaceae; genus Puia. Next base: position 1,957 of record DATMMJ010000222.1, read on the forward strand.
AGCAGTATGCTGGTTGACCTGCACCAGCAATTTGATTCCCTTGAATTAGGAGAATCTGATTTTCAGCGTGAAGTGCTGGATGCCCTTGCAAAAAATTTTGATTTGCTTAATGAATATCAATTGAGTTTTAAAAAGCTATCGGTTGCTAAAAAGGACCTGCTTTTGCTACAGGAACAAAAGGCACAATTCACTAAAGTGTTTGATTACAACAAATTCTTGTTCGATGAATTGCAGGAAATTGGCCTGAAAGAAAACGAGCTGGAAGATTTGGATAAAGAATTGAAATTATTGATTCATTCTGAGGATATCAAAACGGCCCTTTCAAAAGCATATTTTGATTTGCAAGAATCGGAAATGCCCATCGTACAGCAATTGAAGGCTTCCATCCATCAGATGCAGCCCTTTTCAACATTCCATCACAGCCTTCCGGAATTATTGCAGCGTCTGCAATCCGCGCAGATTGAGCTACAGGATATTGCTTCCGAAATGGAAAGCATCAATGATACTGTGCATTATGATCCTAAAAGGATTGAAGAAATAAATGAGCGCATCTCAGCGGGATATAAATTGATGAAGAAACATGGGGCTTCAAATACCAATGAACTCATTGCTATAAAAAATAATCTGGAAGATCAATTGCAGGCTGTACTAAATATAGATGAAAGCATCCTGGCAAAACAAGACGAGACCAGACGATGCCTGGAACAGGCAAACAAACAAGCCGCTGCCATTTCCGGCAACAGGCAGCAAATGGTAAAACCCCTGGAAGAAAAAGTGAACAGGTTGCTTGCTCAGGTTGGAATGCCAAATGCGAAGCTAAAAGTACACTTACTCCAAACAGCATTGAACCCTTTCGGCATGGATGTAATTGAATTTTTGTTTGATGCTAACAGAAGCAACCGTTTTGAGCCCGTCGGTAAGGTAGCATCCGGCGGGGAATTGAGCAGGTTGATGCTATGTATCAAATCGCTAGTGGCAGAGTCTATTGATCTTGCAACGTTAATATTCGATGAAATTGACACAGGTATTTCCGGTGAAGCAGCAAAACAGGTTGGCATGATTTTGAAAAAGCTTTCTGGGCAGCGGCAGGTAATCTGCATAACGCATCAGCCGCAGATTGCAGGCAAAGCAGACGCGCATTATTTTGTGTATAAAGAGATCCGGAATGATACGGTAAAAACCAATTTACGGATACTCTCTCAAGACGAGCGCATCACCGCCATCGCAAAAATGCTGAGTGGTGAAAAGCCCACTGCTGCTGCACTGGAGAACGCACGCGAAATGGTGATGAATTAGACTTGTGATGGGGGCAATTATCAAATCTTCCAATGAAGCTTCGATCTCTGCTAATATTTTTGATTATTCTGCTTTTATTGCTCCCGGTATTTTACATAAGTAAATTTTTGCAATTCAAGCTTCGGCCGCGCAAATCATTATTGAGATTGATGGTATATCTACTGTCTGCATTCTGTCTAGTTTTCATTTATACATACATGTTGGTTTGGGCCATTGGTCATTTATTCCCATTGCAATAAATAACTTCTTATTTTTACGCCCAATAATAAAAGCGATTATTATGTCATACAATTTATTGAAAGGGAAAAAGGGAATTATATTCGGAGCATTAGATGAGAAATCCATCGCATGGAGAACGGCTTTGCGCTGCCACGAGGAAGGTGCGCAGTTGGTACTCAGTAACGCCCCTGTTGCTCTGCGCATGGGCGAAATAAACAAACTGGCCGATGCACTGAAAGCACCTGTGGTTGCCGCTGATGTTACTAATATGGACGACCTAAAAAAATTGTTTGAAGAATCAATGAAGCATTTTGGAGGCGGTCTAGATTTTATTTTGCACTCCATAGGCATGGGTCTTAATGTCCGCAAGGGGAAAAAATATACTGAGCTTGATTATGGATTCAACCAGAAAACTTTGGATATATCAGCCATGTCGCTGCACCGGGTGTTGCGTACGGCTTGGGATATGGATGCTATTAATGAAGCTGGCAGCGTGGTGGCACTGACTTATATTGCGTCGCAAAGAGTTTTTCCCGATTATAGTGAGATG
>DATMMJ010000223.1:0-8498 GCA_035569795.1 Puia sp.
CTCCCCTCCATGTGCTTTGATAATGTCATAACTCAAGCTCAAACCCAATCCTGTTCCCTGACCTGTTGGTTTGGTGGTGAAGAAAGGCTGAAAGATTTTGTCAATTGTTTTTTGAGTAATGCCATTGCCGTTGTCACTAACGCTGATGCATATCCTATTCCCAGATTTTTTTATGCTGACTGAAACTGTTGGTTCGTAATTTAAATCTGCTTGTTTCTTTTTTTCTGCTACAGCATAAAATGCGTTGTTGTATAAATTTAGTAATACTCTTCCTATCTCTTGTGGAATGGTGTTGATCTTACCGATGCTTTCATCAAAATCAGTTTTCAATGTTGCGCTGAATAATTTGTCTTTTGCTCTTTGCCCATGATATGCCAATCTTAAATATTCATCCGCCAGTGCAATGATGTCTGTTGGCTCTTTTGCACCTGTGCTAGTACGCGAGTGCTGCAGCATGCCTTTTACAATGGCGTCGGCGCGCTTGCCATGGTGGTTGATTTTTTGCTCGTTGGCAGAAATATCGCCTGCAATGGCTTTTGCCTCCTCCCAATTGCCCTTATCAATTTCTACTTTCATTTCTGCGATGAGTTCTGTATTTATCTCGGAAAAATTATTGACAAAATTTAGCGGATTTTGGATTTCATGCGCAATGCCAGCCGTAAGCTCGCCTAGAGATGCCATTTTTTCTGACTGCATAAGTTGGGCATGCGTATTTTTTAGCTCAAGAAGGGTATTGTTCAGGGTGGCATTGGTGCTGGACAATGCTATATTTTTCTCATTTAATTCATTTCTAGTTTTAGAGAGGTCGTCTACCATTTTATTAAACGCTTTCCCTAATTGACCGATCTCATCGCGGTGAATGTTCATTATTTTTTGGCTCAGGTCACCCTCACCGACACGGTTGGCGGCATCACGCAAAGCCAGAACAGGAACGGAAATATTCCTGGCAAGCCAGAAGCCAATTAAAATTCCTATTAAAAAAACTAAGCTGCTAACTGAAAGCGCTGCAAGCTTGATTTTTTGCTCGCTTTTCACAATCTCTCTTGTATTAAAGCCAAGCAATATCTCGCCTGACATCATACTGGTGCTGAAAGTTGCGTTTTTTACAATAATTGAATCATTAGAAACCATATTTGGATTCGGTGTCTCATTTTCAGGAAAAGTTTTAAATATATTCTTTTTTACCTGGAAATTTTTATGCCTTTCATCCCACAGAGTATCATACTGCAGCATGCTCACAAATTGGAGGCGGTGATCTCCTTTTACAAATTCCATTGCTGTTTGCACCCCTTCAAAATTTTGTTCTGTGATAGCGATCTTAACCCCTAAAGCAACTGTGTTAGCCAGATTTTGAATTTCGGTATTATAATTATTGATCAGCAGGTCTCCCTGCTGCCGCGGGAAATAAAACAATGTAAAAAATGAGAACATCAATATTATTGAAAATATGGTCAACCAAATCTTTGTTTTAAGATTTATCAGCATCTGAACTCTGGATTTAAAAAAATGAGAAATCAAGAAGGTGCAAATTTACAATCAGAAATATTGCATTTCCTTTTTAAAATGCCTTTTGCCCATCTATCATAATGGGCTTTATTTCTGCATCCGCTAAAGGTTTATTCAATATGCCAATAGCCCCTGGATTTTGTGCTACAAAGGTTTCAAGTTCATTGACTGAATTAAAAAAATTAGGGGCCTGTGCCTTTCCCTGGAAGACCAATGCCAGCCAGAATTTGTTCAATTCATCCCCTGTCATATCATAGATTTTTAAAGAGGTTGCCCTTCCAATAGGCGTATTTGTTTTCATAAGGGCTATAATAACCCGGTTGCCATTTTTCCAACGCTGCTTTTCACCCATCAATACAGCTTTTAATTCGGAAAATTTCATGACTGATGGAGCGCCAGATTGATTCCCCACAGCAACCAATGTTGCCTCCTGGGATCTGGAAGTTGAGCTTATTAATAGCATGGATACGATAAACAAAAACGCGTTGCTCAATGAGCACATAAAAATTCTATATATGGATGAGCATCTTTTTTTCATATTAAAACCCGATTGCAAACTGCGCACTGACAATATTTGTATTATTCAGAATTTCCGAATGCTGAAATTGATATTCCAGTTTTACAACTGCCAAATAACTTATTTCGTACCGTAGCCCTGCCACTATAGATGTCATATTATTTTTATTGTAATAAATTTCTCCCTGCTGGTAATGGATATTATCTAAACGGACATAAGGAACCCATTTTCCTATGATCTTATAACCCGCATAAATGTATGTAGCAAATGTTGTTTTTAAACCTGTGGTATCTGTATGGTTAAAGCCTGCAGTCCCTTCTGCCAGTACTTCAAATTTTTTTCCGAACCTTGATAAGGAAAGAGAAAACAAATGCTGGTTTACCTGCCAGTTAATTGTTTTGCCAAGTACGCTTGCGCCTTTGGATATAACATCGTTATACCAGGAAAACCCAATCCTTAATTTGTCTGCCGGCTTAATGTGAACTGCTAATGTCACAGATTTGTTTTTGTCATTATCAACGATCTCAGAAGAACCCAGGCCATTGCCAACAAACAAATCATAGCCGAATTTCAGTTTTCCCAGATCATGTCCCTGTACACCAATACCAACCGTATGCAGAGGGATGATATTGGCTGCAAATAATATAGGTCTCTCGATAGTAGGGAAAAACACCCTTCCATGATGATAGGTATCATTCCAATAGTTTATAGGAGTATGAACCTTTCCCATAATTAAGTTGTGGTTGCCCTTAATATTGTAATTTATTATTATCCGCTCTATGCTTACACCATACTCGGTAGGTGATGCGGGCTCATATTTGAATACTGATTCACCAAGGAAAGAAATTCTGTCATTAACCACTGCGGTTATGAAAAGGTCCTCCTCATCAAACCCGAAAGAAACTTTTTTCTGATCAAAGGTGGTGGTCACATCAACAAACCCTTTTATTTGTATACTTTGCGAAGAAGACACCTGTGCAAGCGCAAGAAAAATTATCCAGTAAATACAAAAAAATTTTCGTCTCATATTTAAAATCGGCTGGCTTACTATTTATTTTATAAGAATTTCTAACTTTTTTTCATTTCAGGTAAATATAAAAAATAAAAGCCAAATATTTTTTTCTGTTTCCATATTTGTGATAGCGCGTCCCGAAGTTGATCATGTTGCCGCCTTTGCCTTCTGAAAAATCATACCAGTGGTTCATTTTTCGTTTGACTTTGAAGGAAGCTGTATTCTCATCGTGGAAGGGAGAGATGTACCAATAATTCTGATGGCTTACACGTTCGGGCTTATGTCCTTATGCGGACGGGTAATTCACTATGTCCATTTCTTTTGCTTTCTCGCAGGGAAGCATCTCATTACTGATTTTCATACTGCACATTTTTCTTGTTACACAATCAATTTATCAGGTATGCAATTAATTATGGATGTAACAACTATCCTCATCAAAATTTGAAGATGATGAATTAGAATCCATCAAATAATTTTGTGCTTGTAAAATGAATTTGCAACCTTAAAATTCCTTGTATGTTATCGGGCAATGACACTTCGATTATGTATGAAACATTATTAATTTCCCTATGCATGAACGACCACGTTAAAATTTCACTGCAAGTGCCAAGGAAAAATGCGCTCCTGCTCGCTAAAATTAATGAATACGATTTGCCATGAACACATGGGGTAATTTAAGAAGGAAAAATCAATCTTAATATCTGTATTAATTTTGAGACATATCATATATTAACGGCTCATACCATTTTTTATAATAAATCAGTTTTCAATAAATCACCTGTATTCTGGAAATATTAATGTAGATGGCGTGCAATAAAAAGCATGCGAAACCGCTGTAATCATAAGATTCCCAATGTTTTGCCTTTAGGGATGAAATTGAAGTTTTTATTCAAGAAAAAAGCCATAATACAATCAAAATAGCACAATTATTTTAATCCCAATCCGTTCAATAAAAGTTCATTTTTTGGATACTTCGTTTGCTTGTTACATTTTATTGATTAGTTATTACTAATAACATAGAAATTTAAAACTAAATTAATCTGTATGCTTAAGAAATCTTTGTCAGTCCTTTTAATTTTTTGGATCTCTGTTACTAGCATTCTTGCTCAGATGCCCCGAATTGGTTTTAAAGGCGGCCTGAGCATGGCCACGATCATTAAAACAAATGATAACAATTATTCCTCGGACCCACTTTTTGGATTCAATGGAGGGGGTGTTTTACAATTGCCTTTGGGGCATATAATTGCTATTCAACCTGAAGTGCTGTTCTCCCAGAAAGGATATAGAGCGACAGGAACGGATTTGGTAGACGGAAATTATGATTATCGCCGATATCTGAATTTTTTAGATGTCCCTATTCTTTTGCGCATCAATGCTTCCAAAGAATTTGGCATTGTTGTGGGTCCTCAATATTCATTCCTTTTGAACACACACACCACTTTTAAATCCGGAAGTACAACCTATGAGCAAACTGTAAACAACGAGAATAGCAATATCACGAAAAATATTTTTGGGGGCGTGATTGGGGCAGACATTAACCTGGATCACAATTTTTTTATTTACGCCCGATATACCATAGATTTTAAGAACAACAATGGCGATGGCACCTCGTCCACGCCTTCATACAAGAACCAGGTATTTCAGATAGGCTTAGGGATTCTCTTATAAAAAAAATAGAGTGCTTTATGTTGCACATCGCAATCGTCTTTGTTTTCGGGGTTTTCCCGCAAAAAAGCTTTGCGCTTAGGTCAAGACCAAAACTTATAGATCAAATAAAATAAGAATTTTTAAAAAACAGTCTTAATACCCTATAATTATGTTTATGAAAAACTCGAATCAGCGTTATGGCCTCAAGTCATTCTTTATAGTCATTGCAGCCAGTTGTTTGATTTTTTCATGCAAAAAAATCCAACAGCTGCTCACCTTTGATATTAGCAATGAATCCAGTGTTACCATTGATAGCTCTACACCAGTCAATTTGCCTTTTGACGTCTCATCTCCGAATGTGACGACCAATTCATCACAACAATTTCAAAATAATAATTCAAATATAAATCTGGTTAAAGACATCCGGCTAGAAAGCTTACAGATGTCAATAACCAGCCCATCTGGCCAAACTTTTGCATTTTTGCAATCTATCCACATTTATATTTCTACAGATTCTTCAAATGAGATCGAGTTAGCTTCGTTGGACAGTATCCCGGCATCAATGACTTCAATTGTGTTAACGCCCACTCAAGCAAAGCTTGATCAATATGTTAAAGCCTCTAGCTACAATCTGAGGACAGAAGCAGTGGCACGGCAGGTGCTGACCCAGAACGTGAATATAAATATTAACAGCAAATTCAAGGTAACAGCCAATCTCTGATGCTTGTTAACGCCAGCAAATCACAATTAAGATTCAAAAAAATGATCCATTAAGGCGCAAGTTTTTTAATTTACAATCCATATCTAAGTGGTAATGCATATCTGAAATAGTACAAACCGATTTTTAGGTTTGCTCAAAATTCACTTCTTTGACAAATCCTAAAGTCCGGCGAGAATCTGCAATCCTTTCCTGACAACAGTAAAATTACACGAATTCTCCGGAGGCAGACCAATAATTTCGATTAGCCTCAGGACTTTTTTGATAAAATAATTCAAGAATATTTTTATTAAAAGCGAGAAAAAAACCATTCACAATACCGACTGCAAAAAATTAACTTTGACAAATATACTTGGGCGCTAAAAAATGAAAAGAGTATATTGCCCATTTTGACATAAAGCATAATATCTTTTTTAGGATTTATTGGCAAGCCAACCCTTCGAAAGGACAAAAAAACATTGCTTCACGCAGCTTGTCTTTGAATGAGCTTTTAAATCAAATCACCAATTAAAACAATGTTATGATACGGTTTATGATATGCCTCCTCCTAATCTGCAAGGCTGCCAGTAGTGATGGACAAAGCACTGAGAAAGAAAAAGTAGTCAAGGCCTACTATTCAGGTTTTGAAAAAAAGGACTGGAATGGAGTGGCAGCTCAGTTTGCTGACGACTTCACTTTCACCAGTCCTAACAATGATGACCATATCTCCATAGAAAAATTTAAAGAGAAATGTTGGGGAACAGCCAAATTTATTAAAAAGGTTAACTATATTAAAATGGTTGAAAACGGTGATGACCTAATGCTGCTGGTTCAGATAATTACTGTAGACAACAACGTCGTACGCAATGTTGATGTTTTTAGCTTCAGCAGTACAGGTAAGATCAAATCCATTGAAGTATTTTTTGGGGCTGGCTCAAAATATCCAGGTAACAAGGAATAAAAACACAGTCTTATCATTCGTATGTTAACAGCAGCTCGACGGCACAACATTGGGTTTTGTGCTATTGGGGCTGGGGGAGCTTCAGTCACATCCCATACTGACGGACTTGGTATTCAATATTTCAGTTTGTTTGCCAAAGGAATTTTTTTATAGATACAGTCGCATTTATACGCATTGAATGTAGTCAAAAGGAAAAATATGCTGGATGAGTTAAATCGTGTTTTTTAATTGGCTAATCAGCATATTGATATCAACAGAATAACCGTTCAACCACCTTTTTATGCTTAAAAAACTTACTGTTTACAGAATTCTATCTATAGATATATTCCGGGGAATTACGATACTGATAATGATTTTTGTGAATGAGCTAGCCGGGATAAGAGATATTCCTTCGTGGATGAAACATATGCCAAAGAAAGCAGATGCCATGAGTTTTGTGGATGTGGTTTTTCCTGCATTTTTATTTATAGCGGGCATGTCTATTCCATTTGCCCTGAATAACAGGTATCTTAAAGGAGATAGCACGACTGGTGTCCAGAGACATATTTTATGGCGCACCATCGGGCTGCTGACGCTCGGGTTATTCATGGTGAATGCAGAAAGCGCCAATAATCCGAATGCAATGCCTATATCTATATACATATGGTCGCTTTTATTTTTTGTTGCAGCAATACTTGTGTGGAATGTGTATACTTTCAAAAATAAAACATGGATCTATCTGCTGCGGGGAGTAGGCATTGCGGGATTGGTTATTCTTGCATTGATTTATCGGGGCGGACCAGATGGCACTGAATATTTGCGTCCGCGGTGGTGGGGAATTCTGGGATTGATCGGATGGGCATATTTTTTCAATTGTGCTTTTTACCAGCTTTTTCGCGGAAAGATTTCGGGAATGGTAATCGTAATCATTCTTTGTACTGTATTGTTTGCGGTAACGAGATTCTATGACTGGAACGATTATCCTGCAAAAAATGCAACCCACATCGCCATCATGGCCTGCGGGATCATCTCCACACTCATTTTGTTTGAGGAAGAAAAAGCCGAAACGTTATTTCGGCGATTTGCAAAAATGACTCTTTTCGCATTGCTGTTATTTGCTGCAGGATATCTTCTGCGGCCCTATTACCAGATCTCAAAAATCTATGCAACACCTACCTGGGGATTTTATTGCGCCGCCATATGCGTTATTCTTTTCAGTGGATTCTACTGGATTGTTGATCTCCGTGGATGGAAGCAATGGACGTCTTTTTTTCGTCCCGCCGCATCAAATCCCTTGCTTACTTACATCATCCCTGATATTATATACAACTTGACAGCCTATTTTCATATTTCGTTTATCCCTTACCGTTGGCGATCTGGGATGCCGGGAATAATTTGGTCCGCATGCTTTGCGATAATAATTATGTGGATAGTTGCGGGATTGAATAAGTTGAAGATAAAATTACAACTCTGATTTCCCTTTTATTTCTTTGCATTGAAATGCTATTGTGATCTTTCAATATTATTGCTCCATAGACTCTGCACTAAAAAAACATATCTGCAAAAAATAAGAAAGTTCCTTTTGCCTGCAAAATTCTGAGTGATAGATCAGCTTTCTTCATTTAACATTGACCGCAAAAGCTATTAATTCTGTTTCATTTTGTAATTTCATTAAGCGCATTTTTTAGCTTGGCTGAAAGCGTATCGGCCTGCTGGTAAAGCGCAAGCAATTCCTCTCTGTTCTTCACCCTGAGCAGGACATTGTTTCTGAATTCGATGCTTTTAGGCAGATCCTCAAAGTTGACAGAATTGCTCAGCTGATCCTGATCCGCGAGATCTTCCATCGGGAACCGTTTGAGGAAATAGGGCCCCGAAATATTTATTGTCGCTAATTGTTCTGCATCCTGCAAGTCTTTAATGTTTTGTGCCACGCTGTAATATGCAAATAATGAATTCTTCAAACCGATATCTTTTAGTAAATGAAGGTTGCCTGAGGTTTTCAGGTCGGAAAATGTTGCATCTCTGGTCGTAAATTTAGGCCGCCCTATAATATCATGAATATCTGAATTGACTTGGGCTGACGAGATTTTTTTGCTTTGCGGGTTTTTTAAGTAGTCAAGGATCTCATTCCCTTTGGACAGTATTTTTTGGGTACTGTTGATCGCATAACCCAAAGACC
>DATMMJ010000224.1:0-3380 GCA_035569795.1 Puia sp.
GCTATCAACAGTGCTTATATACTCTTCGGATTGTGGCACCAAAATCATTTTTGGCTTATTGCTTACAATGTCAGCATTAAATCTTTTTTTCGCTCTTTGGGTTTGCGTAACATTAAAATAAATGCATGGAGACAATCTTTCCGAATATGCCTGAACTATTGCACCGTAGCCTGCAACCAGCACTTGATCGTCTTTTACAGTGTTTGTTTTTATCCACAAGCCAAGCATTTTTTTTGAATCATCATCAGGTTGTTTATTTCCTCCTGCGCAATAATCTGTTTTGCTTTCCACTGATTTAAATATTACTTTTTTTAGCGAAATCACTGGCTCCAGAATTTTTGGAAAAAAGCATATCCATACCATTATCATTATTGGTCTGACATGCATTGAATAAAGCTCCTTTAAATAAGTTATAGAAAACGCATTTATTATTGACAAGGCTGGCAACACGTTCTTAAAATGCTGGTTGGAAAAAACCCCGATTAGACTGATGCCTGCAAACTCAGCGATGAGCCAAATAATGATGATCCAGTTTTTTTTCTTAATAAAAAAATAACCGACCAGGCCCGGTAAGAATAAAACAAGCTCTGAATAAAAAACATGATTGAAAAAGCTATCTATTTCCCAAAACACAGGGTGGTCAGTGACGCTGCCTGCACCAAAATTATCTTCAACTGAATATACGAAAACGTCGTGCAAATTAATCCCGGAGAAAAACAATAGGATGCTAATAACGCCCACACTTATCATCATGGCTGCGATAAACAAAAGAACGCTTTTCTTTTTGTGAAGCAATAAGTAAATGACGATGGCAGATATACCAAAGGCTGCAGTTATCCTGAAAAAAAACCCTAAGCCAGCCAGGCTCCCGCCAATGAACAAATGCCAGTTGTTTTTTGCTGCGACTGTATAGTAAAACGCTGCGGCAATAAAAGTTATCGCATAAGATTCAGTATAGGAAACGTACTTGCCGCCCGTTGCATGCCACAAGAGAGAAAGACCGTAAATGGTAATTGCCAAGATCCCAGAAAGCTCACCAGAAAAATGTCTGGCAATTTTATAAACAAAATACAACCCGGATGATTGAAAACAAATTCCAATCAACCGTGGGAACCAGTAATTAACTCCGAAAAGTTTGTCCGACAATCCAAATACAAAAAAAATTAGTGGCGACTTATTATCTACTCCACCAGCATAGGGAGCAAGGCCGTTCCGCAGCCAGTTCCTGCCAATATATTGCCACATGGCTTCATCAAAAGTAAAGGCCTGGGTATAGGTCAGTAGTGCAACAAATACCTGCAGCAAAAAAAATATTGCGACCAAATATAAAACTTCAATTTTGATATAAGGTTTCTGTGCAGGCACTTGCATATTACCCATCCGCCGTTTTATATTTTCCGATATTAATTTAACTATATTGTATTTCAAATGCTTACCGGGTTCATTGCAGGTGGCAAATTTAAATAGCACACACATTTCACGCAAGTGCTGTCAGTTGTCATGTCCAGCGTTTTCCTGAAATGAATTGCTTTTTTACTATTCAAAATGTCACCCAAAGGATTTTCATGAATATTCCCCAAAGCATCATGAAAAAAACAGGGCCTTACGGTGCCATCTGCTTCAATAACAGTTGAGACCCACGGCGCATTGCATTTTTTATAAGGGAATGGATTCATCTTGTGCAACGCCGCATAGTACCCATATATCTTCTGAATTTTCAGTGCTGATTCAGCAATAAAGTGACTATCGATTTCAACCGCGTAATTATGAATAATGCCATTAATAATTTCCTGCAGCTCCGGCAATTCTTCCTTTTGCAATAATATCTCATTTTGCTTTGCGTCATTCCAAAGCACCTCACGATTAAATGCATGGCTGCTCACATCAGCTGGCAAAAAACTGATCTGATCAAGCCCCATTCGTTTTGCACTTTCAATTATCAAAGCCCATGATTTATAATTCAATTTATGGATCACAGTTCTTGCAGTGATCTTATAGTCCGTGTTGATAGATTTTATGTACTGCACCCCTTCTCTAATTTTGCTGAATGCGCCAGGGATATTTCTTATCGAGTCATGCAATGGTTCATCCCCGTCTAAGGAAACTATAATATCATTCACCCATTCTAATAACAGCGCCGCATTCTTTTTAATCGTCAGCCCAGTTGACAACAAAGAAATTCTTATCCCCTCTTTTTGCAGGATTTCGCAAAAACGAAAAAAATTTGGGCTTAACAAAGCTTCGCCGCCTGACATAACGACTTGCATAGTACCAAACTTTCTGAGTGAAGACAATAACCCTTCCACATCTTTTTCCGTAAGCTGCTTTAGGTTTTTGTTGTCCTTCCAGATATCGCACATCACACAACGGCAATTGCAGGCACTATGGGGCATAAGTATCACAATCGGCAAAGCAGTTATCTTATGCGTTTGCAGGCTTGCATACCTGTGAAAAGTGTGATACAATGATTGCGTAGGCATACTAATCCTTTTGCTTTATGACAATCCAATGAAAGGGATATTGTTTCTTTTTCCATTTGCCCATAATGGATGAAGGGTTAAATAGAATTTTGTAATTGTACGGATGCAATTCTTTTATAGAATGATGAAAATAATAACCCTGCATCTCATTAAAGCCAATTGCACGGTAATATTCCGTCGTGCGCCTTGATGCCTTTGAAACCTCACGGGGAGCATAAAATGGTGTATCCATAATATGGATCTCGCCGTCTTTTTTAAGCAGCTGCAAAGCAGCATTGATAATCTTTTCTACTGAATCAAAATACTGTACAGACGAAGCGAACAATATCACATCAAATGAATGCTGAGGTAAGCCCGATGTTCTCAGGTCCCCATACAAAAATTTCAGATTGGCAATTCTCTCAAAAGCAGTTACAGCCTGCATCAGCTCCATCCTGTTAATATCAACGCCAGTGACTTTTGCATTAATTGTCGCAGCCATTTTTGCGGCAAGCCATCCATTGCCGCATCCTGCCTCAAGGATATTGAGTTCCTTATTCTTTGCTTGGAGAAAACGGAGCAAACGCTCACACGATTTTTTTCGGATGCCCCACTCAGCACAATGAACATGGGAAGAGGAGATTTCGGGCAACATTAATATTTCGCTGATACTGTAAATTCTGTTTTCGGTTAGGCGCACATGAAGATATTGCCTTTCAAAAGCATCCAATTCCTTTTGCAATGATACATTAGTCTCCATTTAACGCCTTCTATTAATTTCTTTTAAAACCCCTGTATCTCCGGCTGCCGGTATTTCCAGAGACGGTGCAATAATTTTATTTCATAAGGGTATTGATAGAAACTGGTTTTGTAACGCAATCCTGACACCAGATGAATCAACCTACGCTTCATTGCACTCAA
>DATMMJ010000225.1:0-4275 GCA_035569795.1 Puia sp.
ATCTTTGGGCTGCTCCAGATTACTGGCAAAATTCACATAGGAAAAAATATCGCGGTCCCAGTAATGGTGTTTATCCGGGTTTTGGGATACGCCCTGCATACCTTTTGTCGCTTTGATTAGATCTGGATAGAGATCAAAAACTTCACTGTCGCTTTTGTGCACCATCTGGATATGGTAGTAGTTGATGTTCCCAAATTTATTGGTTGAATCTTGCCCGGTATAGGTAGCCCAATATTTGCCCATATCTGTTTTCACATTTTTCAATAATGTGATATTCTCGAGCGGGTTTTTGTCTTTCTCTTTCGGGTCGAAATTCAGATTGATGCCAGTTGTGTTGTATGAAAGCAATTCTTTTTTTGAAGTGGACAATAAAATGCCTGCGAGCATCAGCCCAAATCCTACGTGCGCTATGGAAGCGCCTGCCGCTTTCAACTTACCATTCAGCCCTGCCCATATGTAACTAGCATTGGCAACCACTGAATAAACCGCAGCAAACATGGCAAGATGGATTGCCGTTAAAAAACCAGAGCCATATTTATCGTAATGAATGTTGCCAAATAAACTAATAATAATTGCGAGACCTAGAGCAATGATGGTAGGCACAAATAACTTCTTAAAAAAAACTTTAGGCGCCGTGTCTTTATATTTTAGATATTGTGTGATGGCTGTGAGCAAGCCGAGAATAACGGCAATGAATATCTCAATCCTATTATAAGCAAAAGTAACATCTTCGCCCACTGACCAATTTGTCCCAAAGATTTTATTCATCACAGGCAATGAGGTTGCAACCATGATAAACATGGATGACAAAAATAAAACCAGCGAGCCAATGAACATCCAGAATTCCCTTGAATAAGTGCTTTCTTCTTTTGCTATGTGCGGGATTTTATTATAGTTTTTTATGAACAGGAATACAACCGGCGCAAGAAACACCACGATAAATAAAATCAACTGCAGGTTCATTCCCGAATCAACAAATGCGTGAACCGAAGTATCTCCTAAAATACCGCTTCGCGTTAAAAAGGTTGCGTACAAAATCAATATAAAACCAAGCATTAAAAATAAATACGTAGCTCGCAGCGAGTGACCGGTTGCGTTAAAAACAACCAGCGTGTGGAGGCCCGCCACGATCACCAGCCAGGGCACCAGCGAAGCATTCTCCACAGGATCCCAGGCCCAAAACCCGCCAAAGCTCAAAGATTCATATGCCCAGGCCCCACCCATCATGACGCCTGTGCCGAGTACGCAAGCAGAAAGCAATGTCCAGGGGATTGCCATTTTGCTCCAGCCACCGTAATCTTTTTTCCATAATCCCGCAATTGCAAACGAAAACGGTACGATCGTAGAAGCAAAACCAAGAAATAAAACAGGTGGGTGTATCACCATCCAGTAATTTTGCAGCAATGAATTCAAACCTTGTCCGTCTTGCATTTGGGGGACGCTTAAATAATCGGGGCGGCTAAAGATAGGCGCATTGGCAAATGCCTCCATATTGCGCACTAACAGGAAAGGATTGATCCCGATTTTTGCTTTTGCAATATAAACGCCCAATATCATGGTCGCAAGACACAATTGGCCAAGGCTTATCACTGTCATTACAGGGGCTTCCCATTTCTTTGCCTTGAAAATTAAAATCCCTCCAAGCACACTTTGCCACATCGTCCATAATAAAAAACTTCCCTCCTGCGCTTCCCAGATGCAGCTTAATAAATATTTCATATCAAGGGCTCTGCTTGAGTGCTCCCATGCAAAATTATATTCAAACAAATGATGGGAGATGATATAATAAACAGTTCCAAAAATGGAGAAAACCGAAATGCAGTCTATTGCGAAAGCCGTTCTGGCAAGGCGTTTCCAGCCATTCTCGTCTTCAATATTTTTTGAAGTTGTTGCTTTATAGTAAGCGATGGTTGCAACAAAAGAAGCGGCAAATGAAAGCGTAACAAAAAAATGCCCAATCTTTCCGGGCAGCAGGTGCTCACCAAAATAATCCATGCTTAATATTGATTTTGGCTAAGGTTTTTCTTTGCCATGTTAGGGTCGTCTTTGTATTTGGAGGGGCATTTCAGTAAAATGCCATCTCTATTGGTGATCTCAAAAACATCGCCCCGCATTTTTCCCTTCAGTGTTATGCCTTCGGCTTTTTCAAAATCATAAGGCTTTTCAAAATTGCAAACCACTTTAGCTTTGTTACCCAGGGTATCTGATATATGGAAGGAAAAATAATTTGGGTTTTTTGCGGGATCGTACTCTATCGCGCCTGCATGATCCACATGCACATACAGGGTTACGGTCTTGCCTTCTTTCTGTTTTGCCGAAGCAATGGTCTCGTAAGTAGAGAGATTGCCCATGAAGCTAACCAAAGTTCCGATAGAAACCGCGATCAACACCAAGATCACAATATGCAGTTTTTTCATTTTTGTAATAATTTCACTGCAAAGTTAGTCCAAAATCAATCATGTAGTTAGTTTAATATCTTTGAAAATAGTGGTTCCTATTTTAGCAGCCTTGTTGGAAGTTGGGTCAAGCGGACTTGTGATTTTTGATACCGCTGAAATGAATTCGCTCTTGGCGGCCATTTTTAAGAACCAGCTCAAACAGATAGTTTTCCAAAACATTGCCCTAATCTAAAGTGCCAAAACCTATTTTATGAGAAAAAGCCTGGTTATTGCTTTTTTATTTACTATAAAAATTTCATGCGCTGCTGATTTTACCGTGCGTGCTGTGGAGGACACCACGATTACAAAAAATGAATATAAAATCAGCAGGAAGGAATTTTTAGAAAAATATGGGAGAGATGATTCATCAAGAGCATTGATAAATTTTTACTTTTCAAAAAGAGTCCCCGCCAGAATACTTTTCTTTTCTGTCATATGGCAGATCCCCATCTGGCCATTTCCGCTGGCAAGTAATTTAAGAGTTTCACAGAGCAAGTCCGGCAGCATAAGCCAGGGCTTTGGCGGGTTGGTTGGATCAGTTATTTTTTTATGTTTATTGTTAGCAACCGTAGGCCTTGCAACCGGAGCTCTTGGTCAATGGGTGAAATATTCCAGAAAAAGATTGCTAAGCCAGTTAAATAGGTATTTCAACGGGCAATCAATTCCAAAGGGGATATCAAGAAGCCATTTATTTAGAAGGGTGTTGAAAAAGGGGAAATAAATTCAGCCTAAGATTGCACGCGTTTCATTTTTTGACGCTAATACATACTGCATTAACTTGCATCCCGTTTTATAAAATGAAAACACCTCCTCTCATGACTGACCTTTCCCGCTTTGACCCTAACGCGCCGGGCAATCCTAAGAATAATATTTTCGGCCTTCCTTATAATGAAGAAGAAGCGCAGCTTGTGATCCTGCCGGTTCCATGGGAAGTTACTGTTAGCTATGGCTCCGGCACATCGCGCTGCATTGACCATATTTTTAACGCCAGCATGCAGATAGATATTTTTGACGCAGAATTCAACAATGCATGGAGAAAAGGGTTTTATATGCGGCCAAGCGACAAAAAGATTTTAATGAAGAGCGATTATCTTCGAAAAGAAGCTGAGCTGTACATTGATTACACGTCAAAAGGTGAAGCGGTTGAGAAGAACACCTTTATGTCAAAATCGCTGAAAGAAATTAATGAAGGCAGCATTACCTTGAACAAATATGTGCAGGAGCAAACAGTGGATCTATTGAACCGGGGTAAACTGGTTGCAGTACTTGGCGGCGACCATAGCGTGTCACTTGGGTACATCAAAGCGATTGCTGAAAAGCATGGAGAATTTGGCATTCTGCACATAGATGCACACTGCGACCTCCGTAAATCTTACGAAGGATTTAAATACAGCCACGGGAGTGTGATGGCAAATGCGCTCGACGAGACTCCTCAAATTACAAAGCTGGTGCAAGTGGGGGTTCGCGATTATTGCCAGGAGGAATGGGATTATATATGCAATAGCAATTACCGTATCATTGCCTATTTTGACAAAGACATCAAGGAGCGGCAGTACGATGGACAAAGCTGGAAGCAAATTGCCGAGGAGATACTGCAGCACCTGCCTAAGAAAGTATATGTGAGTTTTGATATTGACGGACTTGACCCCAAACTTTGCCCCCATACCGGAACGCCTGTTCCCGGTGGGTTTGAGACGGAGCAGATTTTCTATCTGATAAAAAGAATAATACAAAGTGGCAGAACGTTTATCGGCTTTGATTTGGATGAAATCGGTACTGGCGAAACGGATTGGGACGCGAACGTGGGCGCTAGAGTGCTTTGGAAATTGTGCAACCT
>DATMMJ010000226.1:0-3128 GCA_035569795.1 Puia sp.
AAGGGATAATAATAACCCACCTCAATGTCTTGAATAACCATTTTGCAGAATGACCCTTCACGCCCATCCAATTCAACAGATTTTTGAGTAGTTCATCCTGTGTAACCAGAATAATTACAGACCCGATAACGAAAACAATGATCAATATGGTAAGTTTGATGGCCATCCAGCGGTTTTGCAAAATGTTTCTTTTCTGATTGTAAATAAGCGATTTGTTAAAGGAGCGCATAATTCCCATCATGGCGTTGGAAGAATAAAATATGGCAAGCAAAAATCCGAATGACAAAAGTCCGACACGCTGCTTGTCGAGGAAATCTTCTAAGAAACCTTTCACTAGTAAAAAAGTATTTTGGTTAGGTGTGATGTCTTTTGTCAACAGCAACAATTGGCGTTTAATTGCTTTGGCGATGGGCAGATAGGGGATCAAAGTACAAATAAAAATGGCTGCAGCAGGGATGGCACTCAGAAAGCTGAAAGCCACTGCCCTGGCACGATCATTCAAGCCAACTTTTTTTACCTGATTCAGAAAAAATTTTATCACATCGTACAACGGAACTCCCTCAAATCCGGGCAAAATTATTCTTTTGCTTCTCGCAACTGCAAAGCGGTAAGGCATTGAATTGAAAAAGAACCGCTCTATTTTTTTTACTAATGCAATTGCCACACGTATTGATTTTATTTTGTGTGTTGATTATTTTGCCTCATTAATGAATCTAACGCTTTTTGATATTCTTGAGCATATTTTAAGTGCTTCTCAAAAGTTTCAGAAAAGTTTGAATATCCTGAAAAGTCGGGCTTTGCAACAAAGTATAGATAGGTTGTCTTTGGCGAATGAAGCACTGCATCGATGGTTTCAGTTGTTGGGGTGCATATCGGCCCTGGAGGCAGGCCTGGATATTTATACGTATTGTAAGGGGATTCAACTAACAAATACTTATCGTAAATGCGTTTCAGTTCAAAATTGCGCATGGCAAACTTAATAGTAGGATCAGCGGCAAGTTTCATGCCTTTTGAAATCCGGTTGAGATAAGTACTTGCGATCAGGGGTTTGTCTTCCTGCTTATTTGTTTCTTCTTCCACAATGGATGCCAACACGTACGCTGAAACGGGATCAAGGTTGCGTTGACGGGCCTGTTGTTTTCTTTGGTCAGTCCAGAAATTTTGGCACGTAGTATGCAATTTCTTGAAAATCCTCGAAGGCGTCGTGTTCCAGAAATAAGTGTATGTATCAGGGAAAACAGATGCCATCACGTTGTTGGAATCAAGCCCATATTTTTTCAACGTATCATTATTTTCTAGAAAATCGATAACAGAAGTTGAATCGCATTCAAATCGCCTTCCTATAGCCGAGGCCAAATCTTCTTTGGTCCGAAGCTTTGTTATAACAAGGTTCACTGGGGTTTGTCTGCCATTGCGGAGCATGCGGGCAATTTCAAAAATGCTCATACCATTTTTGATTTCATATTTGCCTGCTTTTACATTGGCGGGATAATCTATTCTTTTTGCCAGCAAATTAAAAAATAAAGGACTTTTCAGCACCGTATCCTTGCGCAAAAGGTCCATCACTTCTCCATAATCCACACCCGTTTTAATGTACAGGTAGTATTTGTCTTTGGTGATAGCAGTGGCGGGTCCAAAAAACATCCACCCAAAAAAAATTGCAGCAAAAAGTGTAAGAACAAAAACGAAGAGGAGGGCTTTTCTGATCATAGGTAATATATTGGTAGCTCAAAGTAAATAAAAAACCCTGCTACTTTATAGTGCAGGGCTTTAATTATTTAATTTCGCATCATTTGGCTGGTTGCGGCAAAGTTAGCGGTGTTTGGGTGTTGTTGGCAGGTGCAGATGGCACGCTGGTTGCGTTGACCTTCGTATCCCTTATTTGTACCGAAGATGTCCTGTGAACAAATAACGCAGAAAACAGGCAAAGCAATCCAACCACAATAGCAACGACCCAAGTGCTTTTTTCAAGAACATCCGTTGTTTGCCTTACACCCATAAACTGGTTGCTGAATCCAGCCACATTGCCAGCCAGGCCACCACCTTTGGGGTTTTGCACAAGAATGATGAGACCAAGCAGAATACAGGCCAGCACGATCAGAAGCACAAAAAGTATCGTCATGTCAATGTTCTTTTATTTGTTCAATTTTGCCTGCAAAATAAGCGCTTTTACCGGGATTAAGCAAACTTAATTTTCCGTATAAATCAATAGCGTTCTCACTTCTGCCCTGTTTCGCAAGTACCTCTGCCATAGCTTCGGTTATTATTTCTTTTTGTTGCAAGGAATCGGCAGCGTATCCCACTATTGAAATTTGGGCAGCCGCATCGCTATAGGCGTCTTCGTTTTTCTGAGGCAGCCTTTTCATTATTTTCAGCCAGTCAGTAAAACTTTTCAGTTGTTTGCCAAATTTATCACTAGTACTATCATCTAAAATCAGTTTTATTCCCAACGATCCAAAATAATCCACCGTGTGATATGGGCTAAACAAAAGCTCCTCGCCACCAGGGGTTGGCGTTTTATCAACGATTTTTTCGGCCGGGCTTGCGCCAGAGTGTTCCGTTGGTCCAACTTTACCGGGAGTATCTGTCTGCCCGCTTTGCATGTTCCCTGCTTGTTCATCAAGAAGTTTTTTTGCTTCGGGCAATAATTCGTCAACCCCATTTTCCAAAAGCCATTGCAGCCAGAAAGGATTATTGAAATATAGTGCGGTTTTTTTTGTCTCCTCTAAAATGTTTTTGGCCTTTTCGCCCGATAATTTTTTGGATAGAAGATAATGCCCAATACTAAAGAACGGGTATTGATCGCACAAGCCTTCAATTTGTTTTACAGAAACATCTTGCGGTGAATTGCCATTGAAAAGATGCTGCACAATATGGTATGTGTTCCCAGTCATTTAGATTGTTTTACCAGTTTGAGAAAAGCCGGTTAAAAATATCATCCGGAAAACTACTTAAGATTTGTTGCAATAAGGTAGGCTCGGCCTGGCTAAAGCTTGTATTTGCATCAAAATCAAAATTGCGGGATACATCCGCCTCATAATTATTTTTTTCATTCTTACTATCCTTGAATATGATGTGGACCGCTACTGTTAAGCGATTAGTGGCGCTTTTTTGGTTTGAAACACTGG
>DATMMJ010000227.1:0-4934 GCA_035569795.1 Puia sp.
GAACTTTTCTTGCCAAACTTATTGAATGTGCCAAAAATGGCTGTGCTAACGCCAAGGCTAAACGAAGCGCTGTTCTGTGTATAAAAACCCTTTTGCACGCTCGTGTCTATCTTCGGAAACTCCGCTGCGGAATTCCACTTAAGCAGTGTTTTTTGAGAAAACCAATTTTCTTGAAAGCTCATGCCAGGCGCGATTTGAAAAGGCCCAAGCTGCGGCAGCGCAAGGGTAATAGGTACACTGTGATGAGCACCCCATTGGAACGTATCAATCAATTTTTTGATATTGAACAATGAATCATAAACCCTTGCCTGGTTATTAATATTTGTGGTGAGCCCGATCCCTAATTTTTCATACCACTTAGGTGCGCCGATAATTTCTTTTTTCTGAAATGGGTAAATGGTAGTTGCTGTGAAACCAATATTTGGCAATGTGATGGTGATAGTACCATCATTGCTGTTCTGGCTGTGGTTGGCGCTTGCTGTCAAATTATATTTGCCTTCCCAGGTTTTTGAATAGGAAATCGATGAACCCAGACTATTGGTGTAGTTGGCAGTCGGGTTATTAAATACAAACTGGTTGTATTTAAGCGACTGCAGATTTACGCTAGCAGCAAAAGTCTGTCCTGGCCTGGCTTTGGTATCAACGGTATGGCTCCAGGTAAACCGGAAAGTCTTCGTGTCGTTAAATTCAGAAGAGCCCGTAGTGCTTAATATCCGCGTATCCTGCAGAGTAAAATCCAGTCTCCCCCTGTAACGGTAACGCACAAGGTATTCCGGATCAAAATATACCGCCCAACCGCCGTACGAATACAGGTCGGTTCGCACCTGGACATCAAAATTATCACTGATCACCTTATAATAGCCAAGCCCTGTGAGGCCAAGTCCAAATTGGTCGCTTGCGGTGAACTGCGGTGGGAGCAGCCCGGAGTGCCTTCCCTGGGTTAGCGGGAAAAATCCAAAAGGGATATAAATGGGGAAAGGCACGCCTTCAAATTCAGGGTGCACCGGACCTGTTATAGCAAACTTCTTGTTGATGAGCTTCATCTTGTTGGCGCGGAAGGCAAAATGCGGTGTATCCAGATTGCACGTGGTGAATCTTCCCTTGGATGCGTAGAATTCTTCGGGAGATATTTTTTTTATTTTTTCTCCATACACGTACATTTCGCCAGATTGTGTGTAACTGCTTTTGGTGATCCCTTTCTGGTTCTTCATATTAAAAAGTATCGAATCAGACTCTATGGTGCTTTCAGCCTGCACCATCTTTGGCCTTTGTATCATTTGACCCGTGCTGTCGGTAGCATAGGTTGCCACCACAACCTGCTTATTTTGGTCGTATTGAATTTTGTAGGCATCCAGGGTCAGGTCCTTTTGCTTTGTGTTGGCTTTATTATATAAGGTGATTATTTTGGTCGGCACTTCCATCACAATAGAGTCGGACGCGCTATACATAATAGGCGCATCCAGAGAATCTTTTGATACTTTTACGTCGAAAGTATCTGTCTTTTCGATCACAGTGTCTTTGAATGCAGTGTCGGACATGGAAGCGGCTCGTTTGATCGAGTCTTTTGCCAAAGAATCTTTCAGGGACTGAGCCCCTGGCTTAACCGTATCAGCAATTGCAGTTAATATTTTGTAAAAACGTGTCCGGGATGAATAATTTGAACGGCTATTGAGCGTTACTGCAAAGAATAGCACAGTAAAAATCAATACCAGTAGATATTTTGAGCTAATTTTGCGTCCGTTATACATATTTTTATAAGACAGCCAACAGGTTTCAGTGAAAATTGAAATCGCAAAGATTGAAAACCTTCTTGCAATTAAAAAGCAGGAAATTTAGTGCCTGCTTTGCAATGGTACAAAAATAGCTATTACAGCATTAAGATTTTGTGAAGATTCGTTCTAACCTATAAATTCAAAGACAGCATGATGAAAAAATTGGCTGCATTGCTGATTGTTATTGGAACATTTTGCACGTCATTTAACAAATATCCATCGTACGCGAAACCCATGCTCCGCACTATTGTCATAGACGCTGGTCATGGAGGCATTCTGCACGGAACACGCGGCCTGATATCAAAGGAAGAAGATGTTACCCTCGATGTTGCTTTAAAATTAGGTGAAGCTGTAAAAAAGGAATTCCCGGATATTAAAATCGTCTATACCCGAACAGAAGCCGGAACAGTGGGCAACGCAACTACACTAAAAGAAGACCTGCATAACAGAGCCCTGATAGCCAACCAGGCAAAAGGCGATTTATTCATCAGCATTCATTGTGATGCCACGCAAAAACCTGCAGGGGGCTATTATGATAAACGGGTTATAGGGCACAAGAAAAAACTGGCGTATGTCGGACGAGGCAAAAGGAGAAGAAAGAAAATGATAAATGCGCCAATTTATGAATCCTACTGGGTAAAAAATATGGTGATTGGAGCTACGACTTATATATGGAAAGCTCAAAAAACGGAAGACAAGACAAATGCCATTAACCAAAAAGACGAAGATGGCGGTGGTGACCTGGAAGATAGCACGGTTGAATTTGACACCCAGTCGCCCGAAGCAAGGATCCGCGCACAATTGTACGTACAAAAATATTTCAAAAAAAGCGCCACCCTTGCCGCACTTATTGAGGACGAATTTGAGAAAGCCGGTCGCAAAACATTGGGAGTAAAACAAAGAGATAGAGGGATTCAGGTATTGCAGGCTACCGGAATGCCAAGTGTGCTCGTCGAAATAGGATATCTTACCAATAAAGAAGAAGAAGAGTATCTCAACAGCGACAAAGGGCAGGAAGAAGTTGTTGAGAATATTGTCAGTGCTTTAAGCCTTTACAAGCAACAGCTTGAAGGCGGAAAACCTGCAGTGAACAGTGCTGTGGACAGTGTAAAGCAAAACTAAATGGGGGACATGAGACAAAACCGAGATGACAATTAACGGTATCTTCTTGAACGCCGCTGCACAAATTTCCTACATTTGTTGGGTGATTGGTTTTTTATTATGAATTTTAAATAACGTTACAATAACTACTCCTAACAAAAAGAGATCGTGAATGAAAATTTCTAATGAAACAAAAATTGGCGCCTTAGCCGCTGTATCCATTACTGTGCTTATTCTAGGTTTCAATTTTTTGAAAGGCCAAAAAGTTTTCGAGAAAAGCAAAAAAATATATGCCGTTTTCAAGAATGTGGAAGGCGTGGAAGTTTCAAACGCTGTAAAAATAAATGGGCTGCTTGTTGGCAATGTTTCTGCAATCAAGGAAACGGACAAGGACGTGGCAAATATCCTGATAGAGATAAACCTGAAAAAAGACATCCACATTCCAAAAAATTCTATTGCAGAAATACAGACAAGCCTACTCACCTCTCCTGTTATCGTAATTAGAAAAGGAGACGCACAAGAATTTGCCGACAATGGCGACACACTTGCAAGCAGAGAAAAACCTAGTTTGATGGCACAAGTGGAAAGCAACATCAATCCGATAGTCGGCCAATTGAACGGAACGCTCAAATCACTGGACTCTCTGGTGGAAGTAGTAGGGTCCATGTTCGACCCAAGAACGAAAAATAATTTTGCTGCCATACTTGCAAACCTTGCAGCTTCCTCTGCATCACTTCAACAGATATTGAACTCACAAACCGGTACCTTGGCCAGATCCTTAAAGAATGTGGATACATTTACCCGCAACCTGGCAAGCAATAACGCCCATATCAATCAAACGCTTGCCAACCTGGATAAGACAAGCGCTACACTTGCTAATGCGAAAATTGAAGAAACAGTCGAGTCCATTCGTTCTACTATGGGCCAATTGAATACTACTATCGCCAAACTGAACAGCAACAATGGTACTATTGGATTATTACTGAATGATAAAAAACTATATCAGAACCTTGAAAGCACTTCAAGAAGCCTGAACACTTTGCTGGATGACGTTCGACTGCACCCAAAACGATACGTTACTATTTCTGTATTTGGCCGCAAAGACAAAAACGGCCCGCTGATGAGCCCTGTTAGCGATTCAACTTCAAAACCGGGCAATCAATAAAATGAAGCGCATAGTTTTCCTGAACTTGGTAGCATTATTATTTTCAAATCTTCCTGCTTTTGCCCAAATACCCATTCATTTCAAATCCTCACAAAGCGACACCTTACACACCGTTTATATCTGGCACGCAGATAAACTAAGAGAAGACACAAAAGATTCCCTCAAAACGCAGTCTCTCGTAGGCAATGTAAAGTTGCAGGAGGAAAAAACATTTTTCTATTGTGATAGTGTGGTGTTGAACCACAAGTTGAATATTGTCGAAGCATTCGGAAACGTGCATATCAATGATTCAGACACTACCAATATTTTTTCTCAGTACATGAAATATTTCGTGGATACCAAATATGTCATCTTTCAAAAAAAGGTAACCATGACCGATGGCAACGGCACGCTGTATACTGATGACATGCAGTATGATATGAAGCAAAAAATCGGGACCTATCAAAACGGTGGCAAGGTGATCAACGGATCCAGCGTGCTCACAAGCAAGGAGGGCACTTATTATGCCGACACGAAAGATGTTTATTTTAAAAAAGAAGTCGTATTGACCGATCCGGCGTATGATCTCAAAACAGATTCGCTTTTGTACAATACACAATCTCAGCTTGCCACTTTTATTACGCTCACTCATATCACCGACAGCAGCGGCAATACCATTGTAACAAGACAGGGATTTTATGACCTGAAGCATCACAATGCGCAGTTTACCAAAAGGCCGACTATTCGCCAGGGCTCGCAAAGAATCACTGGAGACGATGTCCGCATTGATGACAGCACAGGTAAAAGCGTTGCAGACGGCAATGCTGTGTACATTGATACCACGCAAGGTATTTCTGTTATTGCAAATCATATGATAGTGGACAAAAAAACCAAAACTTTTTTTGCTACCGAACACC